>NZ_JBGQOI010000005.1:0-275997 GCF_052113765.1 Pseudomonas sp. W22_MBD1_FP4
CTGGCTTGGCGGCTGGTTTTGCAGCAGCGGTCTTAGCAACTGGCTTGGCGGCTGGTTTTGCAGCAGCGGTCTTAGCAGCTGGCTTGGCGGCTGGTTTTGCAGCAGCAGTCTTAGCAGCTGGCTTGGCGGCTGGTTTTGCAGCAGCAGTCTTAGCAGCTGGCTTAGCGGCTGGTTTTGCAGCAGCAGCCTTAGCAGCTGGCTTGGCGGCGGCTTTGGCGGGTGCCTTCGCTGCAACTGCTTTTGCAGGTGTACGAGCGCCCAGCACTTTCGCCACGGCTTCTTTAACACGACCAACGCCCTGGGCCAATTTCAGGCTTTCCTGAGCATCTTTCTTGAGTTGGGAAATGTACGCGCGCGTTTCAGCTTGGCGATCCTTGAGGGCGTCCAGCAGGTCCTCAAGTTCTTTGACAGCGTCTTTGGCTTTAGCTTGTGCCTTGGCCTTGCCGGCGGTGGCGGCGTCTTGCAGTTTGGTACGGGATTTATGCAGCTTTTCTTGCGCCTTACCGCGTTGTTTTTCCAACTTGGCGAGCAGTTTTTCTGCATCGGCCAACGCTTGGGAACACGCGCTTTCCAGATGTTCGAGCAGGCTGCTCGACAGTTGTTGGAGTAAGTGCAACGGGGTATTAACAGGCTTCTGTTTGGCCGACATGGTTTACCTCCTGGCTGACGTGGGTGCGGCTCATACTAGCCCTCTGCTCTTACCGCCGCTAGGGCATGTTGACAGTATCGTTTGCCTTGCGTTGCACGGTACGAAAATTCTTATCGATATATCGAAAACACGCGACACTTTTTACCCTTTCACACTGGCATAATCCGTCGCACTTTCGGCGGGAGAATGCCCATGTCGCGTTACCTTTTTCTTGTTCTGGGCTTGGCAATTTCCGTAGCCAATGCGGGCGAGCAATCACCCTCCAAAACGGCAGACCAAGAGCAGCACGACCTTGCCTACAGCCTGGGCGCCAGCCTCGGTGAACGCCTGCGCCAGGAAGTGCCGGACCTGCAGATCCAGGCGTTGATCGAGGGCCTCAATCAAGCCTATCAAGGCAAGCCGTTGGCGTTGGATAACAAGCGCATCGAACAGATTCTTGCCCAGCATGAAGCGCAGGCCGAAGCCGACGCCCAAGCACCCAAAAGTGAAAAGTCGCTCGCAGCTGAACAGCAGTTTCTAGCCAAGGAAAAAACGGCAAAAGGGGTGCGCGAATTAGCTGACGGTATCCTGCTCACGGAACTGACACCCGGCAGCGGCAGCAAACCTGGAGCTAATGATCAGGTTCAAGTGAAATACGTTGGGCGGTTACCCGATGGCACAGTCTTCGATCAGAGCACACAGCCCCAGTGGTTTCGCCTGGACAGTGTGATCAGCGGCTGGAGCAGTGCGTTACAACAGATGCCGGTGGGAGCGAAATGGCGCCTGGTGATTCCATCAGCCCAAGCCTACGGCGCCGACGGCGCGGGCGAGTTGATCCCGCCTTACACGCCATTGGTATTCGAGATCGAGTTACTCGGCACTCGCCAATGATCCAATAAAAAACGGTGCGTCATGCGCACCGTTTTTTTAAATCACCGTTGAGGATCAAGCCTGAGTGGCTGGCTCTTCCTTGTGGGCATTATGCAGCACTTCGATCAAGCAATCTTCCAGTTCGAAGCGCTCATGCAACAGCGCGCCCAACTCCTTGAATTTTTCGGCAACGCAGTTTCCGGCATCACACAGGTCGGTGAACGCCAGCAGCTTCTCGGTGATGACATCAATGCGTGGGTAAATGGTTTCGGCCAAGTCGAGACCACGTTGATCGTCGAAGGCTTCGGCCTCCTTGGTCAGCTGCTCGTAGACGCCGAAGTGGCCGGCCGACACGTAGTCCACCAAGACACCACAGAAATCCTGCAACGGCTCGCGATTCTCACCCAGTGCCTCAGGCTTGGCGCCGAGAGCATCAAAGGCCCGAACCAGTTCGTGACGTGCCTTCAACCAGCTGTCGATCAGCTTGTGCACCCCACCCCAGCGTTCCTGAGCATTCTGACAACTTTCCAGCATGATGATCTCTCTTCCCTATAGGGGCGCTGCCGCCTGATGCCCGCGCAACACTTCAAGGAGTAAGCCGCAGCGGGACAAGGCCGCATCTGACAAGCAAACGGTTTTAATAACGCGTGCGGGCCAGATTATGCCCGCACGACTATGGCTTCAAGGTACGCAGGAGAGAAAGTTCATACAAGTGTTTAATCCCATCCTACAAACCGCGACCTTCGTTCAGCGCCCTACCGGACGCAAGGGACGGCTCAAATACAGCCGTGAAAACTGTATGACACCGAGGACTAGCATGCCCAGGAAGAACAACAGGCTCCATTCGGGAAGGCTCAAGTCGAACAGCGTCCAGCTTATTTCCACACAATCGACGGTACCCTCGACCACCAATCGCAAGGCCTGCCACACCGAGAGGTTATCGATCATGTGGCTCAGGCTGGGCCAGCAATCGGCGGCCTGATCCGGTGCGGCATTTTGCAGCAGCACCTGACGCACAGCGGTAACGGCACCCAACAATGCACATCCCATGCTCGTCAGCCCGTACAGGTAGTAAGTGGATCGACTGGATGAATGGATAGCGGCAACCAGATTGATGAGCGTGAATGCGGCCAGAAAGGCCCGTTGTATCTGGCACAGAAAGCACGGGCGTAACGATGCACCGAACTCAAGATAGAAGGACGCGCCCAACGTCAGCGCACCCGCCATGAACGCAAGAAAAAACAAGGAGCGTGAAGGGGCCAAAGACATGCTTTATCCGCACAGCGAGAGATAGGTCGTTACGGTAGAGGAAAGGCCCGACCCCTTTCAATACGCGACAGAGCAGACAGTTCTGTGAGATCGCAGGGATATCCCGCATAAGCATGAAAGACTTCGAGCATCCCAGTGTAGGAGTTTGCAGTAGAGCGCTTAAAACCCAGCATCTGCTGGGCATTGAAGGGCTAACTCTCAGACGTATCTGAGCAAACCCTCCATTCCTTTCCTACATCAAGACCGGGTAGGAACTGGCAGGGGAGAGGCCAGTAAGCTGTTATCCAGCAGACCCAAACCTTCTTGGAACAGTTGGTTGCTGCGCTCGGTATCACCCAACTGGGCCAATAACCGCGCCAGCTCGGCACACGCCTCAGGATTACGCTGCACTTGAAGGCTACTTTCCAGATAATCCCGTGCCTTGCCCCACAGGCTGTTTTGCAAGCACAGACGACCCAACGTCAGCAGCAGGCTGGCATCACCCGGATGATCCTTGAGCCACCCCTCGGCAAACTTCAATTGCCGGGCCTGGTCACCGCCGCGCAACAGGCCGTACAGACGAATCAGGTGGCTGTCATAGCCGCGCTTGATAGCACCGCGCAACGCCTCCTCCGCCTTGGCATCGGCGCCCAGCTGGCGCAGTTGCTCAGCGTAAGCCAGCACCAACTGCGGCTCCTGACGCTGAGCCGAAGTGAGTTGCTGCCAGGCCCGCTCAAGGGACTGCAAACCCGCTTCGCCCTGCTCTTCGCGCTGAGCAGCCAGGCTCAGGTTCTCGCCCCAGGCACGGCGCTCCAACTCGGCCAGTTCGCTGGCAGGCAGCACTTTGTCCTTGCGCAGCTCCGGCAGCAGTCGGATGACCGAAGACCAGTCGCCTCGCTGCTGGTGCAAACGCTGCAATTGGCGCAATACCTGGGCGTTATGGGGATGACGCTCGTGCATGACCTGCAAGGTCGTCAACGCGCCGTCAGTATCGCCACGGTCCAACTGCAATTGCGCATGGCTCAACGCGACCGCCAACTCCGCTTGGGGCTGACGCTCCAGCGCACGCGCCAGCAAACCGTCGGACTCCTCATACCGACCCTGCTCATTCGCCGCACGGGCCGCGCCCAGGTAGTACAACAAAGGCTGGCGCTCAGCTTCAGCTGCACGATGCAGATGACGCTCAGCGCTGGCCCAGCGGCCTTCAGCGAGGTCCATCTGGCCCTGTTCGATGGCGATCTGCACACGGCGACTGCGGTTACGCCGAGACCACGGGTTGACCACGCCACCGGAGGTGGTCACCAGGCTCAGCAACACGCGAATCAGGTAAATGGCGAGGCCGATGGCAAACACTGCTACCACGGTCGCCCATAGGCTCGACTCGTAATGCAGCACATGAGGATAGGTAATCAGCACATAGCCGGTGTGTTTCGAAATGCCCACAGCGAGTGCCAGGGCGATCGCAACCACCAGCACCAGGATCACATAGAAACGCTTCATCGGCTCTACTCCTGGATCGCCGGCTTGCCAGCCGCCGCCTTAGCTTCGTCAGCAGACACATGACGACGTTCTAGGTACGCCTGCACCGCAGCCAGACTCGCCGCCAGGTCCGGTGTCACTACCGACACAGCTTTTGGCTCAAGCTCGGCGATACGCGCCAGCATCGCCTTGCTCTGCGGATTGTCCTGGTTGAAGTTGTCCTGCAACACGCTGCGCGCCTCGCCCAGCGAACGGCTGTACACCGCCGACTCTCCATTGAGCGCCGCCCATTGCGCCTGCTCCAGCGCCAGGCTCAGGGCCAGGCGAACTTGGTTCAGCCCCTGACCGGCGAGCAGTGGCCGAATGTTATCGTCGGGATTGAAGTCGATGCGGAAGTAACGGGAAATCTGCTCCCACCACTGTCTCCAGCGGCTATCCGTATCGGTGCTTGGACGCCCCTGCCCAGAGGGCTCGGTGAGCTGATATTCAGGGGCAATGGCTGCCAACTGCACAACTTGGTCACGCAAGGCTGCCAATTGCAGGTAGAGCCCGGTACGGTCCGGCTGCTCGGTACTGCGCAACGCGGCCAGGCTCTTGGCCAATTGTTCTCGGGCAGCGTAGGAACCTGGATCGCTCTGCTCGCGAAGAATCTCGTCGGCACCCTGCACCAGCGCCTGGGCACTGTTGATATCTTGCAGGGCGGACAGCCGCAAACTCGCCAGACGGATCAGGTGCTCGGCCTCGGCCAGGCGCCAGTCTTTACGGCTGGCCCCCAGCACGGTTTCCAGACGCTGGTTAAGGCGCTGCTGATCACCTTGCAACTGGGCGACCAGACGGCGGCGCTCTTCCAACTCGTCAGCGCCCGGCAACTGGGCCAAGCGCGCAGCCAGTTGCTGCTGACTTTGCTTGAGGGACTGGGATTGGTCATCCAAGGTCTGCACCTGACCCAGCTGCTGCTGGCTGCTGGCTTGCAGGGCGCGGACCTGCCAGATCCCCCAACCCCCGGCAGCAACCCCCACGGCGCCAAGCAGCAAGGCGACAACTGCCAGGCCATTGCCACGGCGCGGCGTGGTGACCGGTGACTCAACCGGCGCATCGAGTGCGGGTTGGGTTTCATCTTTAGGCAAGGCTGTTTCGCTCACGTATCCGTCCTTTGCGTATCAGAGAGTGGGAACGGGATGACTCCGTAACGCCACTAACAAAGCCGCGGCACTCGCGCCGCGACAATCCACAACTTTTTCTGCGCCAGCAGCCCGTGCCATCTCGGCGACTCGTGGGCTGGGCACGAACAACGGCAGCTGTGCCACCTGTGGCCAATCGGGGCCGGCCAAGGCTTGCAGGTGCAAAAAACCCTGCCCACTGCTGACCACCAGGCCGTTCAAGCGTTCCAACTGGATGCGTTGCACCAGCACACCGGCGTCATAGGTCGGCAGGAAACGGCGGTACAACTCCAGATAGTCGACACTAGCACCTTGCTCGCGCAAACGCTCCGCCAGCAACTCTCGACCGCCCTCGCCACGCAGAATCAACACCCGTGAATCGCGGCACGCGATAGCCTCGCGCAACGCCGGTAATTGAAGCAAGGCCTCGCTGTCGTCGCCGCTTTGGGGATAGTGAACGCTCAGGCCCTGATCGGACAGTACCTGCGCAGTTCCGGCGCCGACGCTGAACCAAGGCATTTTTGGTTTGGGATGATGAGCCAACTGCTGCAGGGCAAGGCGCGCAGCGGGCTTGCTCACCACGATCACCGCGCAATAGCGATGCAGGTCACGGAAGACAGCCTGTTGCTCGGGCGTGATGGGTAAAGGCTCAGTGTCCAGCAGGGGCAAACTGCTGCTGAAAATGCCGGCTTCAGATAACGACGCCGCCAGGGCGGTCGATTCCTCTGCAGGCCGCGTCAGCAGCACTCGCCACCCACTCACTGCGGACCGGCCTCACCGTAGACTTTTTGCAGAATGGCACCAGCGCCTTTATCCAGTAGCTCTTCAGCGACCTGGATACCCAAGGCCGTGGCATCACGCTGCGGCCCGCGCACTTCGGCCGTTAACAAGGTGCCGCCGTCAGGGTCGCCGACCAGGCCACGCAGCCACAGGTCTTCACCTTCGAGCACGGCGTAGCAAGCAATCGGCACTTGGCAGCCGCCATTGAGGTGCTTGTTCAGAGCTCGCTCGGCTGTGACACGCACTTCGGTATCGTGGTGATCGAGCGGCTTGAGAAGTTCGTGGATTTGGCTGTCGGCGGTGCGACATTCGATGCCCACGGCGCCCTGCCCACCCGCTGGCAAGCTGTCTTCGACGCTGATGGCGGAGGTGATGCGATCTTCGAAACCCAGACGGATCAAACCAGCGGCAGCCAGGATGATCGCGTCATATTCGCCAGCATCCAGCTTAGCCAGGCGAGTGTTGACGTTGCCACGTAGAAATCGGATCTGCAGGTCTGGACGGCGGGTCAGCAGCTGGGCCTGACGACGTAAGCTGGAGGTGCCGACGATGCTGCCCAGCGGCAGCTCATCCAGGGATGCATAGGTGTTGGAAACGAAGGCATCACGCGGGTCTTCGCGCTCGCAGATGCAAAAAAGGCCCAGGCCTTCGGGAAAGTCCATGGGCACGTCTTTCATCGAATGCACGGCGATGTCGGCTTCGTTTTCCAGCAGCGCAGTTTCCAGTTCCTTGACGAACAGGCCCTTGCCCCCGATTTTCGACAGTGGCGAGTCAAGCAGCTTGTCGCCGCGACTGACCATGGGCACCAGGGACACCGTGAGGCCGGGATGGGCCTGCTCAAGGCGTGCTTTGACGTATTCGGCCTGCCATAAGGCCAGAGCACTTTTACGGGTGGCGATGCGGATTTCGCGAGAGGACATGGATCAATCCGTACTGAATAGATACGGCAGATAATAACAGCTCAGGCAATTGCGCTTTGATTTGAATCAGCAAGTGCGGGGCCTCCCTGGCCACGTCGCACCGGGATAAGGAATGCAGGCCTCGCTACAGCCCTCGAACTAAAGCTGCTGCATCATTTTGCGCACGCCCGCGACATGGCGTCGACTGACGATCAACGCATCGCCGTTAAGCCCTTTAAGGAACAACTGGAAGTGCCCCAGAGGTGTGCGTTGAAGACGTTCGATCCGCTCGCGGGCCACCAGCGCATTGCGGTGGATACGCACGAAGCGTTCGCCGAACTCATCCTCAAGGGCCTTGAGCGGCTCATCGAGCAACACTTCGCCAGCCTCATGTCGCAGGGTCACGTACTTGTGATCGGCAATAAAATAAACAACCTGGCTCAGTGGAATCAGCTCAATCCCTTTGCGCGTACGTGCGCTGATGTGGCTGCGCGGCCCGTTACCACTTTGGGCGGCAGGCTGGGTCAAGGCTGCCAGTTGGGCGCGGTTGGGGCGCTCGGCTTTCTTCATGGCCTTGAGCAAGGCTTCGGCAGTCACTGGTTTAATCACAAAGCTGACGCCACTGGCTTCCAGCGTCTGCTCAGCAAACTCTTCTTGCGCGGCGCATAACACCACGGCGGGTGGCGATTCTCGCTCGCTCAGCCGGGCGGCGACTTGCAGGCCATCAAGGCCCGGCATGCGGATATCGAGCAACACCAGGTCGGGCTTGAGGCTGTCGATCAGCGTCAACGCCTCCTCCCCGTTGGTGGCACTCGGCTCAAGGACTGTATAACCCTCAAGTTCACTGACCAAGCGGGTCAGTCGCTCGCGGGCTTGGGGTTCGTCATCAACGATCAGGACATTCATATAGCGCTGGATTCCTGCGTGAGTCTCGCACAAGGATAGCGTAGACAGGTGCGGTGACTTGCGTCACAGCGATCCACGCTAAGACTAGCGCGAGCGGCAAAAAGTGCCCTGACAGCGGCACCCATATTTACCCGGACCTGTTCAATAGCGCCCAAGACCTGCTGCCATCGGGCATCGTCGTAGGGTTTGCTGATACACAATCCGAATACCCCCCTTTTAAATGGATAGTCAGGCTCTGACCGCAATACCCGACTTTGGTGCATTCACACACTATCAGTCCAACTGTAGACGCTCACCGGAACGATATTGCGCAATCGTCAAATATCGTTTCGATAAACATCTACCTCCAGTCTCTTCCCGGACGCGTTCGGCGGCAAGGCACTTAGCCATCCTTTGCACAAATAAAAATGCCGACGACCCGCAGCACCGCCTCCACGGGCAACCCTGTTATTATCGCCGGCAGACTTCCACGCCTCTTTATTAAGCAGACCACGAGCGAATCCATGAGCACCGACAAGACCAACCAGTCCTGGGGCGGCCGCTTCAGTGAACCCGTCGACGCCTTCGTCGCCCGCTTCACCGCCTCCGTCACCTTCGACCAGCGCCTGTACCGCCACGACATCATGGGCTCCATCGCCCACGCGACGATGCTGGCCAAAGTCGGCGTGCTGACCGACGCCGAGCGCGACAGCATCATTGACGGCCTGACCACCATCCGCGGTGAGATCGAAGCCGGTACGTTCGACTGGCGCGTCGACCTGGAAGACGTGCACATGAATATCGAGGCCCGCCTCACCGACCGTATCGGTGTGACCGGCAAGAAACTGCACACCGGTCGTAGCCGTAACGACCAAGTGGCCACCGATATCCGCCTGTGGCTGCGCGATGAAATCGACCTGATCCTGTCCGAAATAACGCGCCTGCAAAAAGGCCTGCTGGAGCAGGCCGAACGCGAATCGGACACCATCATGCCCGGCTTCACTCACCTGCAAACCGCCCAGCCTGTGACGTTCGGTCACCACCTGCTGGCCTGGTTCGAAATGCTCAGCCGCGACTACGAGCGCCTGGTCGATTGCCGCAAGCGCGCCAACCGCATGCCACTGGGCAGCGCCGCGCTGGCTGGCACCACTTACCCAATCGACCGCGAGTACACCGCGCAACTGCTGGGCTTCGACGCTGTGGGCGGCAACTCCCTGGACGGCGTCTCGGACCGTGACTTCGCCATCGAATTCTGCGCCGCCGCCAGCATTGCGATGATGCACCTGTCACGCTTCTCCGAAGAGTTGGTGCTGTGGACCAGCGCGCAATTCCAGTTCATCGACCTGCCGGATCGCTTCTGCACCGGCAGCTCGATCATGCCGCAAAAGAAAAACCCCGACGTGCCAGAGCTGGTCCGCGGCAAGAGCGGCCGCGTATTCGGCGCACTGATGGGCCTGCTGACCCTGATGAAAGGCCAGCCGTTGGCTTACAACAAGGACAACCAGGAAGACAAGGAACCGCTGTTCGACGCCGCCGACACCCTGCGCGACTCGCTGCGTGCCTTTGCCGACATGATCCCGGCGATCAAGCCAAAACACGCGATCATGCGTGAAGCGGCATTGCGCGGTTTCTCCACGGCAACGGACCTGGCGGACTACCTGGTGCGCCGTGGCCTACCGTTCCGTGACTGCCACGAAATCGTCGGCCACGCAGTGAAATACGGCGTGGAAACCGGCAAAGACCTGGCAGAAATGAGCCTGGAAGAACTGCGCCAGTTCAGCGACCAGATCGAGCAGGATGTGTTCGCCGTACTGACCCTGGAAGGTTCGGTGAATGCGCGTAATCACATCGGCGGCACTGCGCCCGCGCAGGTGAAGGCAGCGGTCGTACGCGGCCAGGCGTTGCTCGCCAGCCGCTAAAAAATGTGGGAGGGGCTTGCCCCTCCCACACTTGATCACTTTTTGGCCGCAATCATCGCCATAAACGCCGGCATCGCCGCCTCCCGGTCCGCTGCCACCTTTTGGGCGTTGGGCATGGCATGCAATCGCTCCAACAACACTTTCGCCTTTGGCAACTCAGCCAGCAAATCCAATCCAAACAGCTTCTCGCCCACGCCACAGGCGAGGTTCACGCTGTACATGAAATACAGATCCGCAATCGTAAAACTTTCCCCCGCAACGTAAGGCGCGAACTTGCCGTGCCGACCTAAAGAACCAATCCCCAGCAGCAACTCAGCCTTGGATTTTTCCTTGATCGCCTCCGGCACCGGCATACCGAAAAACGCCTCGGCAAAACACGCGCGGGCGGGCAATTCGATGTACAGCTCGATTTCCCGGCACAGCGCCAGCACTTGGGCACGCTGGAATGGGTCTGCCGGCAACAGCGAAGGGCCTTCCTGGGTTTGCTCGATGTATTCGAGTATCACGCTGGTTTCGTTGATAAACCCCTGCTTTACGCCAAGCGCCGGTACCTTGCCGCGCGGACTGATTGCCAGGGCTTCCGGGGTTTGACCGGCGTAGAAAGGCACCTCTTCAAACAGGAGCCCTTTCTCCAACAGCGCCAGTTTCACCATGTTGTAGTAGTTGCTGACCGAAAATCCGTAGAGCTTGAGCATCGCAAAGCCTCCAGGCCGTGTGCGGGGTTGGCTGCAAGAGTTATAGATCTTGACGCCCAGCCTGACCAGCAGCATCACCTGCCTGAATGGAGGTAGACTGGCGCCCTTTCCTTGAGGAGCCTGCCATGAGCGAGCCGACCGATATCGACAGTGACGAAGAAGAATTCACCGAAAACACCCTGATCGAAGCGATCGAGAACCAGATCGAAAGCGACAATCCCCCCGCCGCCAAGGCGACCTTCAACAAACTGACCCTGGTGGGTTATGAACGCGAAGACATCCTGAATCTTATGGCCCACGTGCTGGCGTTCGAGATCGACGCGATGCTGGACGAGGACCGCGCCTTCAATACCGAATGGTATGAAACCGCGCTGCGGGCGTTGCCTGAGTTGCCGCCTGAAAAGGAATAATCCCGGCACGCAGCAACACGCTGGACAGTTCGGCAAAGTGCGTTCACCTTATGGCCTGCTAGCCTCTAATAAATTTTAGAAAGTCTGGAGTCCTTATGTCGTATACCCCTGAATTGGTTGCCGAACTGGAAATCCTTGTACTCTTCCCCTTGGACAGCACCAAGGAAGGTCTGAAGGTCCATCAGACCGCCGCTCCTACTGCCATCGCCGCTGCCAAGCGCCTCCATGCCAAAGGACTTATCGACCAGCCAGACGGTGGCTATCTGACCAGCCTCGGTCGGGACGCCGCAGAGCAGGCCCAAACCCTGCTGACTATTCTGACCACTGCCAGCACCAAAGAAGCAGCCTGATACCCGATACCGCCCATGGAGTCCGCTCACTGCGGATTCCAAGGGCGTTGCTGTGGGCCAGTTAAAATTCTGGCGTCAAAGACCATTTCCCCTAAACCTCCTACGCCACTGGCTGTAAACTCCTACACGGCCGCCCACGTCGGGCCCTGCGAGCCACCGAGTTCGACATGACCCGCACCCATGAAATCCGCCCTGACTTGGACGAAGGCATCGACCGCAAGGTGCTGGCCCAATTGCGCGCGCGCTTCATGGCCCTCAATGAGGGGCGCATGGCGCGTGCCGTCGAGGGGCTGACGCCGCGCCAGCAAAGCGTGCTGACCCTCCTGCCACTGTTTTTTCACGTTAATCATCCGCTGTTGCCCGGTTATGTTTCGGGCAGCACGCCAGCCGGGCTTTCGAATTTCGAGCCCGACGCTCAGGCCTTGACCGAAGCCCAACGCCTGACCCGCTCGTTCTCTTACAAGCCGCGCCCGGTCAATCAGCCCAAGCCTATCCATGGCCTATTCCTGATGGGCAGCCTTGGCACCCTCGCCCAAGCGGATCAGAGCGATATGGACGTATGGGTGTGCCACGCCCCCGACCTGGGCGAAAACGAGCTGGGCGAACTGCGCAAGAAATGCCAATTGCTAGAAGCCTGGGCCCTCACCATGGGTGCCGAGGCACACTTCTTCCTGATCGAGCCAACGCGCTTCGTACTCGGCGAGCGCGACACCCAACTGAGCTCCGACGACTGCGGTACCACCCAGCATTACCTGCTGCTGGACGAGTTCTACCGCACAGCCATCTGGTTGGCCGGGCGCACGCCGATTTGGTGGCTGGTGCCGGTATACGAAGAGACCCGTTACGCCGAATTCACCCACACACTGCTCTCCAAGCGGTTTATCCGCGCCGATGAAACCCTTGACCTCGGCCACCTGGCACATATTCCACCCGGCGAATTCATCGGAGCCGGTCTATGGCAGTTGTTCAAAGGCATCGAGTCACCTTACAAATCGGTGCTCAAACTGCTGCTGACTGAGGTCTACGCCAGCGAACACCCCAACGTGCATTGCCTGAGCCTGCGCTTCAAGCGCGCGGTGTTCGCGAACCAGATGGACCTGGATGAGCTGGACCCATACATCGTGGTGTACCGCCGCATCGAGGAATACCTCAAAGCACGCAACGAGCCCGAACGCCTGGAATTGGTACGCCGCGCGCTGTACCTGAAGGTCAATCGCAAGCTAACCGCCGGCCAACGCACCAGCAGTTGGCAGCGACTGTTGCTGGAGCGCCTGGCACGCGAATGGAGCTGGGACCAGCGTCAACTCGCCCTGCTGGACAGCCGCAGCCAGTGGAAAGTGCGTCAGGTGGCCTCGGAACGCCGCGCCCTGGTCAGCGAGCTGAACTACAGCTATCGCTTCCTGACCCAGTTTGCCCGGACCGAACAGACCGTCAGTCTGATCAACAAGCGCGACCTTAACGTGCTGGGCCGGCGCCTGTATGCCGCTTTTGAGCGCAAGGCCGGCAAGGTCGAATTCATCAACCCCGGCATCGCACCGGACCTGGCTGAGGACACCTTGACCCTGGTGCAGTCGCCCAACCGCAAGGAACCGGGCCAGCATCACTGGGGGTTGTACAACGGCAACCTCACGGCCCTGGAGTGGGAACACTTTGCGCCGATCAAGCGCAGCCGCGACCTGCTGGAAATGCTCACTTGGTGCCATCGCAACGGTGTAATCGACAGCAGCACGCGCCTGGCGCTGCACCCCGGCACCAGCGACATGACCGAATTCGAGTTGTTCAACCTGCTTGGCAGCCTGCAACAAACGGTCGCCCTGCCCCTGACCAGCGTCGATGAAATAAGCCTGCTGCGATCGGCGGTGCCCGAGGAAGTGTTGCTGCTGATCAACGTCGGCGTCGACCCGCTCAAGCATCACCGCGACCTGAACATCCTGATGACCACCGAGCGCACCGACTCCCTGAGTTATGCCGGTGTTCGCGATAACCTGGTGCTGACCCTGGACCAAGTCACGCTCAACAGCTGGAACGAAGTGATGGTCAGCCGTTACGACGGCCCGCACGCTTTGCTCGATTGCCTGCGCGACTACCTCAACCAACTGCCATCAGACCGCCTGCCGCGTCTGCGGGTGCGCTGCTTCTGTCATAACCGTGCGCAGTTCATTGCCCAGCGCGTGGAGGAAATCTTCGACACCGCGCAGAACCTGCTGCTGGGTCAGTCCAACCACCGCTACTTGCTGCAAGTTCAGCAGCACTACCACGTAATGGAGTTGATGCCGGGCCAAGCCACCCATGTGTCACTGGCAACCCAGGACGCGCTGATCGCCTACCTCAGCGAAGAGCTGGCCAGCTACAGCCCGCTGCATCTGGACACGATGGCCCTGGAAGACCACGACCTGGCGCTGCTGCTGCCCATGGGCATGGCTGATTGCGTGCAAGTGTTCTACCGGGTCAATGAGGATTTCGCCGAGCTGTATGTGCTGGATGAGTTCAACGCGCTCTGGCAGCAGCGCCTGCCGTTTCATGATGAGCAGAGCCTGTTGGCGCCTTTGCAGCGCTTTCTGCAATCCATCATCTATCGGCGGGATGCGTTGTCGCCGCTGGACACGCAACAACCCCTGGGCGCGGTGCAGTCCTTGTATTACCAACTATTGCCGACAGGAAGCGGACGCGCCCGCGGGATCGAACCTCGGCCGGCGCCGCACAATCCAACGAACAAACCGTTTTACGACGTGCAGGCGATTATCGGCAAAGCAGCACACGGCAAGGTGGGCATTACCCTGTACTGCAATCAGCGGGAGTTTTCCGAATTGGAATTCGGCGACCAGCTATTTGCCGTGGTCGCCCAGGAGATCGTTGGACAGCGCCGGGAAACCGAGCGCTACCGTTGCTACATCACCGACCTGGATCTATCGGGCCTGCTCGGTGATGTGCAGAGCCCGAGCAACCTTTACCTGCGCTACAAGGCCGAGCTGGAGCTGTCGCTCAACGAGGCGCTGAGCCAGATTTAGAGAGTGAAGGCGCCGCCGTCTTTTGGCTGGCCTTCAACACTGAGCAATTCAAGCTTGAGGGTCTTGCCGCCAGGTGCCGGCCAGTCGATATGCTGGCCCACTTTCAGGCCTAACAACGCGCTGCCCACGGGTGCCAGGATCGAGATCTTGCCGGCGTCTGCATTGGCATCTTTCGGATAGACCAGTGTCAGGTGGTAGTCCTTGCCGCTGCCTTGCTCACGGCAATGTACGCTGGAGTTCATGGTCACGACACCCGCAGGCACTTCATCGTGGCCAACCACTTCTTCGGCGCGATCGAGTTCGGCTTGCAACGCTTCGACGCCGGGAGTTTCGTCGCCCAAGCGGTCGATCAGTTGCTCCAGACGCTGCACGTCAAGACGGGTGAGGATGATGGACGGTGCGGTGGTCATGATTCAGGCAGACTCCTTTTTTCTGCACAAAAAAGCAAAACCCCGCCAAAAAAAGGCGGGGTTCTCGCGGGCCTCGATGAGTTGAGGCGTACCCGGACACTACCACAGCGTCACAAATAAACAAGACAGCCTCAGGCGTGCGCCCTGCGCTGCTCGGCCTCGGCGCAGATCACCCTGCGCCGGGCATCGTCGGCGGACCGCCATTCGCGGATGTCTTCAACGTGACGAAAGCAGCCGAGGCAGACTTTTTGCTCGTCCAGACGACACAAACTGATACAAGGTGACGGCACCGCCGGGCTGACATTACTGAACAGCGGCTTTGGCGGACGTACGGGCGCAGGCTCAGTCACGGTCAAATCTCGTCGAAATCCAGCTCGGCGCCGGTATATTCGTGGACCAGGCGCGTGAGCATCTCGCCCAACAACTCTTCACTCTTATCGCACTGCCATTTGCCGCTTTCTTCGTCGTAGTCGAAGTGAACGCCACCGGAGCGCGCCGCCAGCCACAGCTGACGCAGGGGTTCCTGGCGACTGAAGATCAGTTGCTGGCCACTCTCGAACTTGACGGTCAGCACGCCGGCCGAGTTTTCCAGGTCCACGTCCAGGCCGCTGTCGTCAAAAATATCTTCCAGCGCCTGCTGGGTCGCATCCACCAGATCGTGAAAACGGGCTTCGGTCAAACTCATTGTGGCAACCTCAAAAGTGTCTGGTTTTGCTCAAGCGCCGCACGATACGGGCGAGCCTCGCCGATTGCAAAGGATACCGATTTCATTACCGATGACGGTATGAAATATCCTCTGCCAGCGTAGCCCGCTTCACCTTCATGTCGGCAAACCCCCGCCGGACGGGTATTTCGGCGCATAGGCAAGCTGGCGGGTGGTCGGTATACTCGGGCGCAATTAATGCATATTCAAGGATTTCGCCATGAAGCGCCTGATCTCTTCCCTTGCTGCGCTCGTCGCGGTCGCTTGCCTCGTTAGTGCCTGTGGTCAAAAAGGCCCGCTGTACCTGCCCGATGACAGCAAAGACCCGAATGAACAGGCGCAATCGTCGCAAAAGCCATCCAAAGCGCATAAGCACGACACCTACGAATAAGGGAGCTCCATGGACGCTTTTAACTACCGGGACGGCGAGCTGTTCGCGGAAGGCGTGGCGCTGTCCGCGATTGCCCAGCGCTTTGGTACCCCGACGTACGTGTACTCACGCGCTCACATCGAAGCTCAATACCGCTCCTTCACCGACGCACTGGACGGCGTACCGCACTTGGTGTGCTACGCGGTCAAGGCAAACTCCAATCTGGGTGTACTGAATGTCCTGGCGCGTATGGGCGCTGGTTTTGACATCGTCTCCCGTGGCGAGCTGGAGCGGGTACTGGCAGCTGGTGGCCAGGCTGACAAGATCGTGTTCTCCGGCGTCGGCAAGAGCCGCGAAGACATGCGCCGTGCCCTGGAAGTCGGTGTGCATTGCTTCAACATCGAATCCACCGACGAGCTGGAGCGCCTGCAGGTCGTAGCCGCCGAAATGGGCGTACGCGCGCCGATCTCCCTGCGCGTCAACCCGGACGTCGATGCTGGCACCCACCCGTACATTTCCACCGGTCTCAAAGAGAACAAGTTCGGCATCGCCATTGCTGACGCCGAGGACGTGTATATCCGCGCCGCGCAGTTGCCGAACCTGGAAGTGCTGGGCGTCGACTGCCACATCGGTTCGCAACTGACCACTCTGCCGCCGTTCCTAGATGCCCTCGACCGCCTGCTGGCGCTGATTGATCGCCTGGGCGAATGCGGTATCTACCTGCACCACATCGACCTCGGTGGCGGCGTGGGCGTGCGGTATCGCGATGAAGAGCCGCCGCTGATTGCCGACTATATCCAGGCCGTGCGCGAGCGCATCGAAGGCCGCGACCTGACGCTGATGTTCGAGCCGGGCCGCTACATCGTCGCCAACGCCGGCGTGCTGCTGACCCAGGTCGAGTACCTCAAGCACACCGAGCACAAGGATTTCGCCATCGTCGACGCGGCGATGAACGACCTGATCCGCCCGGCGCTGTACCAGGCCTGGATGAATGTCACCGCTGTGACGCCTCGCGACAGCGAAGCTCGCGCCTATGACATCGTCGGCCCGATCTGCGAAACCGGCGACTTCCTCGCCAAGGATCGTCAGCTTGCGCTGGAGGAAGGCGATCTGCTGGCCGTGCATTCGGCCGGTGCCTACGGGTTTGTCATGAGTTCCAACTACAACACCCGCGGCCGTACCGCCGAGGTACTGGTGGACGGTGATCAAGCGTTTGAAGTGCGTCGCCGCGAGACGGTAGCCGAGTTGTATGCTGGCGAAAGCCTGCTGCCGGAGTAAGCCATGCTGCTGCGTTTTACCAAGATGCACGGGCTCGGCAATGATTTCATGGTCCTCGACCTGGTCAGCCAGCACGCGCACATCCTGCCCAAGCACGCTAAACAGTGGGGCGACCGGCATACAGGGATTGGCTTCGACCAATTGCTGATCGTCGAGGCGCCAAGCAACCCGGAGGTGGATTTCCGTTATCGGATCTTCAACTCCGACGGTTCCGAAGTGGAACAGTGCGGCAACGGTGCACGCTGTTTCGCGCGTTTCGTGCTGGATAAGCGCCTGACCGCCAAGCGCCAGATCCGCGTCGAGACCAAGAGCGGCGTGATCGAGCTGGATATTCGCAGCGACGGCCAAATCAGCGTCAACATGGGCGCGCCGCGCTTGGTGCCAGCGGATATTCCGTTCCAGGCCAGCGAGCAGGCCACCAGCTACGCAGTCGATGTCGACGGCAAGATCGTCGACTTGGCGGCCGTCTCCATGGGCAACCCCCATGCCGTGTTGCGGGTCAACGACATCAACAATGCCCCCGTACATGAACTGGGGCCGAAGATCGAACACCACCCGCGCTTTCCGGCACGGGTCAACGTGGGTTTCCTGCAGGTGATCGACCGTTCCCGCGCGCAATTGCGTGTGTGGGAACGCGGCGCCGGCGAAACCCAGGCCTGCGGCACCGGTGCTTGCGCCGCTGCCGTGGCCGCGATCAGCCAGGGGTGGATGGATTCGCCGCTGCTGATCGACCTGCCCGGTGGACGCCTGTCCATCGAATGGGCAGGCCCTGGCCACCCGGTGCTGATGACCGGGCCGGCCTCGCGTGTATACGAAGGACAGGTCCGTCTATGAGTGAGCCAAGCTAATGACCGATAAGCCTCAAGTACCCGCACCCGCAACCCCGAGCGAAAGTCTGGAGGCCGCTGCTGTCGCGGCGTACCTTGAGGCGAATCCGGATTTCTTCGTCGAGCACGAAGAACTGCTGCCGGCGCTGCGCATCCCCCACCAGCGCGGCGACACCGTGTCGCTGGTGGAGCGACAGATGAAGATCCTGCGCGAGCGCAATATCGAGATGCGTCATAAGCTCTCGCACTTGATGGACGTCGCCCGCGACAACGACCGCCTTTTCGACAAAACCCGTCGCCTGATCCTTGCGCTGATGGACGCCACCAGCCTGGAAGAAACCGTGATCGCCGTGGAAGACAGCCTGCGCCAGGACTTCCAAGTGCCATTTGTCAGCCTGATCCTATTCAGCGACAACCCGATGCCTGTAGGCCGCTGGGTCAGCGGCAGCGACGCACAGACCGCGATTGGCGGCCTGTTGTCCGAAGGCAAGACCATCAGCGGCACCTTGCGCGAGCATGAGCTGGACTTCCTGTTTGGTCCCGAACAGCTCAAGGAGATCGGCTCCACAGCTGTCGTCGCCCTCAGCCATCAAGGCTTGCATGGCGTGCTGGCTATCGCCAGCCGTGATCCTGCGCACTACAAAAGCTCGGTGGGCACGCTGTTCCTGACCTATATCGCCGAAGTTTTGGGCCGCGTCCTGCCGCGCTTCACCACCGCCCTGCGCGCGGTGCGCTAGCCATGGAACGGCAACTGGACGCTTACTGCGCTCACCTGCGCAACGAGCGCCAGGTGTCGCCCCACACACTGGAAGCCTACCGGCGGGACTTGAACAAGGTCCTGGCCTACTGCGAAAAACAGCAGGTCACCAGTTGGAAGGCCTTGGATATCCAAAGCCTGCGCAGCCTGATCGCGCGCTTGCACCAGACGGGCCAATCCTCGCGCAGCCTGGCTCGCCTGCTGTCGGCTGTGCGCGGACTCTATCACTACCTCAACCGCGAAGGCCTGTGCGACCACGACCCGGCCAACGGCCTGTCTCCGCCCAAGGGCGAACGGCGCCTGCCCAAGACACTGGATACCGACCGCGCTTTGCAATTGCTTGATGGCGCCGTAGAGGATGACTTCCTGGCCCACCGCGACCAGGCGATCCTGGAGCTTTTCTATTCCTCGGGCCTGCGCCTGTCGGAACTCACCGGCCTGAACCTAGACCAATTGGACCTGGCAGACGGCCTGGTGCAAGTACTCGGCAAGGGCAGCAAAACCCGCGTCCTGCCGGTGGGTAGGAAGGCCCGCGAAGCCCTGCAACTCTGGCTTCCACTGCGGGCGTTGGCCAACCCGGCGGACGACGCCGTGTTTATCAGCCAGCAAGGCCGGCGACTGGGGCCGCGGGCTATTCAGGTGCGGGTCAAAGCCGCCGGGGAGCGCGAACTGGGTCAAAACCTGCACCCGCATATGCTGCGGCACTCCTTTGCCAGCCATATGCTGGAATCGTCCCAGGATCTGCGCGCCGTGCAGGAGTTGCTGGGCCACTCAGATATCAAGACCACGCAGATCTACACCCATCTGGACTTCCAACACCTGGCAACGGTGTACGACAGCGCCCATCCACGGGCCAAACGCATCAAGGGCGGCGACTCATGAGTATCAAGCTGATCACCTTCGACCTGGACGACACACTCTGGGACAACGTACCCGTCATCATCAGCGCCGAGGCGTCGATGCGCGAATGGCTGGTCGTGCATGCCCCCAACGTCGGCGACCTGCCACTGGAGCATTTCGCCAGCCTGCGCCAACAGGTGCTGCAGCGTCATCCGGAGCTCAAACACCGCATCAGCGTGTTGCGCCACCGGGTGCTGATGCACGCCTTCGAGGAGGCCGGATATCCACAGCCGCAAGCCACGGAAATGGCAGACGTGTGCTTCGAGGCGTTCATTCACGCCCGTCATCAGCTCACTCCCTTCCCTGAAGCAGAGCCGATGTTGCAAGCGCTGCGCCAGCACTTTCTGCTGGGTGTGATCACCAATGGCAATGCCGATGTGCAGCGTGTGGGCCTGGCTGACTACTTTCACTTTGCGCTGCGCGCTGAAGATATTGGTATTGCCAAGCCGGATGCGCGGCTGTTCCAGGAAGCACTGCAACGCGGCGGAGTGGATGCCAGCGCAGCGGTGCATGTTGGCGACCATCCCGGGGACGACATTGCGGGGGCGCAGCAGGCGGGGCTGCGGGCCGTGTGGTTTAACCCCAGCGCCAAGGTGTGGGAAGGGGATAAACGCCCCGACGCGGAGATTCGTAGCCTTACGGAGCTGCCGGAATTACTCCGCAAGTGGCAGTAGTACTAGAGATCCCAATATGGGGATCACCACGAAGCTCAAATAAATCAGCAAGCATGAAAAAGCCCGCAGCGACGGCGGGCTTTTTCTTACAAGCAGGTGATTGACCTCAGATAGGTCGGCTGCCGTACTTGTTATCCGGCTTCTTGGGTGGGTCTGCCACCACGTTAGCCTCGACTTCCTGCACTCTGCCGCCTTTAGCGAGGAATTCTTCCATCGCACGGGCCAGAGCATCGCGCTCTTTGTTCTTGGCCTCAACGCTCGGCAATTCATCTACCGAAACAGCTGCCTTGGCTTTGCCTTTGGCCGCAGGGGCAGGCGCATCATCGCCACCATCGTCGTCCGCAACGTCTTCCGCTGCAGCTTCAAGACCTTCTTCGGTGTCGTCTTCGTCACCTACTTCGAGTTCGTCGTTTTCCAGATCATCGTCGCTCATGTTCTACCTCATGACTTGCGAAAAGCAGATTAGTTATAGCCCAGCTTCGCCCTCTGTCGAGGCCGCCAGGGAAAAATCAACATCCACTGGATAACCAGTGGCTTACGCCCCATCACCGTGCAAGGTGGCGAGGACTTTACGAGCACCGCCATGATCACGGTGCTCGCCCAGATAAACACCTTGCCAGGTACCCATCGCCAAGCGGCCGGCTTTGACCGGCAAACTCAGCTGGCAGCCCAGGAGACTGGCCTTGAAGTGCGCCGGCAGATCATCCGGACCTTCGTCATTGTGTTCGAACCCGGCACGGCCTTGCGGCACCAGCAAGTTGAAAAAACGTTCGAAGTCACGGCGAACCGCCGGATCGGCATTCTCGTTGACGGTCAGAGAAGCCGAGGTGTGCTGCAACCACAGGTGTAACAGGCCCACACGACACGCCTTCAGTTCAGGCAAGCCGGCAAGCAACTCATCGGTCACCAAGTGAAAGCCCCGGGGCTTGGCCCGCAGGGTAATCAAGGTCTGTTGCCACATAGAGTTCTCCGCCCATCGGCGCGCATTCTAGCGCGCTCTGGGAAAAAACAAAGTGCCGAATACGCCTACGTGCCTGTAAGACATTCGCACACTGAAAAGTGCCGTGTGCGGCCGATCACAAACTTTGCGCAAAAACCGGCACAGCGTCTTACGACTGACAAACACCAGGCAAAAAAATGCCCGGCAAGCCGGGCATTTTTTTTACGCGCACTTACAAGTTGTAGCCGCGTTCGTTGTGTTGCGCCAGGTCGAGGCCGACAGCCTCTTCCTCTTCGGTAACACGCAGGCCAATGACCATATCGAGCACCTTGAGGATGACGTAGGTGACGATCGCCGTGTAGATCACGGTGAAGCCAACACCCTTGCACTGGATCCAGACTTGAGCCGCGATGTCAGTGACGGTGCCGAAGCCGCCCAAAGCAGGGGCTGCGAATACACCTGTGAGGATCGCACCGACGATGCCGCCGATACCGTGCACGCCGAATGCGTCCAGGGAGTCGTCGTAGCCCAGCTTACGCTTGAGGCTGGTCGCGCAGAAGAAGCAGACCACACCGGCCACCAGGCCGATTACCAGAGCGCCCATCGGGCCAACGGTACCGGCGGCTGGTGTAACAGCTACCAGGCCAGCGACTACGCCCGAGGCGATGCCCAGTGCACTTGGCTTGCCGTGAGTGATCCACTCGGCGAACATCCAGCCCAACGCCGCAGCAGCGGTAGCGATCTGAGTGACCAGCATCGCCATGCCAGCAGTGCCGTTGGCCGCAGCAGCGGAGCCGGCGTTGAAGCCGAACCAACCGATCCACAGCATTGCCGCGCCCACCAGGGTGTAACCCAGGTTGTGCGGTGCCATCGGAGTGGTAGGGAAGCCTTTACGCTTGCCGAGCACGATGCACGCCACCAGCCCAGCCACACCGGCGTTGATGTGCACCACGGTGCCGCCGGCAAAGTCCAGCACGCCCCAGTCCCACATCAGGCCGCCGTTGCCGCTCCAGACCATGTGCGCGATTGGCGCATAAACCAGGGTGAACCAGATGCCCATGAAGATCAGCATCGCAGAGAATTTCATACGCTCAGCGAAGGCACCGACGATCAGCGCCGGGGTGATGATGGCGAAGGTCATCTGGAAGGTGATGAACACCGCTTCCGGGAACAACGCCGCAGGCCCGGTGATGCTGGCTGGGGTCACACCCGCCAGGAACGCCTTGCCCATGCCGCCGAAGAAGGAATTGAAGTTGACCACACCCTGTTCCATACCGGTGGTATCGAACGCAATGCTGTAGCCGTAGACGACCCACAGGATGCTGATCAGGCCAGTGATGGCGAAGCACTGCATCATCACCGACAGAATATTTTTGGAGCGGACCATGCCGCCGTAGAACAGCGCCAGGCCGGGAATGGTCATGAACAGCACCAGTGCGGTGGCGGTCAGCATCCAGGCGGTGTCGCCAGAGTTGAGGACTGGAGCAGCCACTTCGTCTGCCGCCATGGCCAGGCTTGGCATTACGATGGACAACAGGGCTCCGAGCCCTGCGAATTTACGCAGAGTCATATTGTTTTCTCCTGGGGCGTTGGGGTTTGGCGGCTTAGATTGCGTCGGTATCGGTTTCGCCGGTACGGATGCGAATAGCCTGTTCCAGATTGACCACGAAGATCTTGCCGTCACCGATCTTGCCGGTGTTGGCGGCCTTGGTTATCGCTTCGATAACCCGGTCAAGATCCTTGTCGTCAATGGCGACATCAATCTTCACCTTCGGCAGGAAATCGACTACGTATTCCGCGCCGCGATACAGCTCGGTGTGACCCTTCTGCCGACCGAAGCCCTTGACCTCAGTAACGGTAATGCCCTGCACGCCGATTTCGGACAGCGACTCGCGTACATCGTCCAACTTGAACGGCTTGATGATGGCAGTGACTAGCTTCATGAAAACTCTCTCCCGAATTGGTGGACTTGCCCCAGGAAAACAAACCCGTCTCAAGTCTAAGCGCAGTGCCTGGCTTTGTAACGCATCGTCGCAAGGGCAGTTGCCTTTGCGACGCCAGCGAACCACTGGTGACGAAACCTGTACCCCTGATCCGTCGGCGCACTGCATTCGTCACAGCGACTGCATCAGTGCATGGGTCATGATCGTCTAAGCAGAAACCTTGCCAGCTCCGTAAAAATCACTGAAATCAGTCCTTTGCCCACTTAACCTCACCCACAGGACTATTTGGCAGCTGCAATGCGCACGAAAACAGTGCGCCGTCGCACAGCCCGATGCGCGAAAAGCGTGCGCTGCAGGCCGCGAAAAAGACTATAGACGCTGCGTGATACACTGCCCGCCAACAGTTTCCGGAATATTTCCCATGCTCGCGCCCAAAGACCTACTCGACGCCCTGAGCGGCCACGCCTCTCGCCTGTTCAGCGGCGAAACCCCTCTGCCCCGCAATGAAATCGAAAGCCAGTTCAAGGCCTTGCTGCAAAGCGGTTTCAGCAAGCTCGACCTGGTAAGCCGGGAAGAGTTTGATAGCCAAATGGTGGTGCTGGCCCGCACGCGTGCGCGGCTGGAGAGCCTGGAGGCGAAGGTGGCTGAACTGGAAGCGCGGCTAACCCCGACGGCCGAGTAACTGACGCAACTAGGCCAAAATGTGGGAGGGGGCTTGCTCCCGATGGCGGTGGGTCAGTGACATATTTATCAACTGACCCACTGCTATCGGGTGCAAGCCCCTTCCCACATTTGTTCTGCGTCGTTCTCTGGATACGTTCTGTAAAACCTCCCTCCCTCACTAGCCCCACCCCTCGTCTACCCTTGAAAAACCCGCAGGAAGCGGCCTCTCTTTCAAGGAACGAGCATGTCCCTCGCCATCGTCCACAGCCGCGCCCAGATCGGCGTAGAAGCCCCAGCCGTCACCGTCGAAGTGCACATGGCCAACGGTCTCCCGTCCCTCACGCTGGTGGGCCTTCCCGAAACCGCCGTCAAGGAAAGCAAGGACCGAGTACGCAGCGCCATCCTCAACTCCGCCCTGCAATACCCCTCCCGCCGCATCACGCTCAACCTCGCGCCCGCCGACCTGCCCAAGGACGGCGGGCGTTTTGATTTGGCGATTGCACTGGGGATCCTCGCCGCCAGTGTGCAGGTGCCAGCGTTGATGCTCGATGACATTGAATGCCTGGGTGAGTTGGCGTTGTCCGGCGAAGTGCGTGCGGTCAAAGGTGTGTTGCCAGCCGCTTTGGCGGCGCGCAAGGCTGGGCGCACCGTGATAGTGCCGCGGGCGAATGCAGAGGAAGCTTGCCTGGCGTCGGGGCTGAAGGTGATTGCCGTGGATCACTTGCTGCAGGTCGTGGCGCACCTCAACGGACAAGTGCCGATTGAGCCCTATAAATCCGATGGTTTGTTGTACCTGAACAAGCCCTACCCGGATTTGAGCGAAGTGCAAGGCCAACTCTCCGCCAAGCGGGCGTTGTTGATTGCAGCAGCGGGCGCACATAACCTTCTGTTCAGCGGGCCACCGGGCACCGGCAAGACCTTGCTTGCCAGCCGCTTGCCCGGTTTGCTGCCTCCGCTGAGCGAGCAGGAGGCCCTGGAAGTGGCGGCAATTCAGTCGGTGGTCAGCCTCGCACCGCTGAGCCATTGGCCACACCGGCCGTTTCGCCAGCCGCACCACTCTGCGTCAGGGCCCGCACTGGTGGGCGGTGGATCGAAACCGCAGCCTGGGGAAATCACCATGGCGCATCATGGCGTGCTTTTCCTGGATGAGTTACCGGAGTTTGATCGCAAGGTGCTGGAGGTTTTGCGTGAGCCATTGGAGTCAGGGCATATCGTGATTTCCCGTGCCCGCGACCGCGTGAGTTTCCCAGCGCGTTTTCAACTGGTGGCAGCGATGAACCCCTGCCCTTGCGGGTATATGGGCGAACCCACTGGGCGTTGTCGCTGTACACCGGAGCAGGTCCAGCGGTATCGCAATAAGCTGTCTGGACCGTTACTGGATCGGATTGACTTGCACCTCACCGTGGCGCGGGAAACAACTGCGCTGAATCCAACCCAGCAGGTTGGAGATACGACGGCAACGGCCTCAGCCCAGGTGGCAGATGCTCGGGAGCGTCAGCAACAGCGCCAAGGCTGTGCCAACGCCTTCCTTGATCTACCGAGGTTGCGTGAGCACTGCCAACTTTTGAAAGCCGACGAAGGCTGGCTGGAAAGCGCCTGCGAGCGACTGACATTGTCGCTGCGTGCGGCTCATCGGCTGCTCAAAGTGTCACGCACATTGGCGGACCTGGATCAGGTGGATGCCATCACGCGGGACCACTTGAAGGAGGCCTTGCAGTACCGTCCGGCCTCCCTCAATTGAGCCTCAGCGAAAGCGATCCACCTCATGACGCAAGCCCGCCGCCAACGTCTCGAGCTCCTTGGCCGTAATCGCCAGGTTCGACACCACTTCCCGCTGCTCGCTGTTGGCCAGTGCGATGCTCTGCAAATTGCTGCTGAGCAATGTCGCGGTGCTGCTCTGCTCCTGAGTCGCCGTGGTAATCGCCGCGAACTGCTGACCGGCCGAACGGCTCTGCTCGTCGATACGTGCCAGGGCCGACGCCACGTCGGCGTTGCGCGACAGGCCTTCCTGCATCAGCGTGTTGCCGTGCTCCATGGTGCTGATGGCGTTGCCGGTTTCCCTCTGAATGCTCTGGATCATCCCGGAAATTTCATCGGTGGCTTCGCGGGTACGCGAGGCCAGGTTACGCACTTCGTCAGCGACCACGGCAAACCCACGGCCCTGCTCACCTGCGCGAGCAGCCTCGATGGCGGCGTTCAGCGCCAGCAGGTTGGTCTGTTCGGCGATGGAGGTGATCACACCGACGATGCCGCCGATTTCCTGGGAGCGCTGGCCCAGGGTATTGATCACCGTGGCCGTGCTATTCAGCGCGGTCGCGATATGTTCCAGCGACGACGACGCCTCCTGCATCGAGGTGCGGCCGATGCGGGTTTGCTGGGCATTCTCTTGAGCCAGACGCTCGGTGTTGCCCATGTTGTCGGCGATATTCAGCGAAGTGGCGCTGAACTCTTCCACCGCACCAGCCATGCTGGTGATTTCGCCAGACTGCTGCTCCATCCCGTCATAGGCCCCGCCGGATAACCCGGACAGTGCCTGGGCACGGCTGTTGACCTCTTCGGCCGCCTTGCGGATATGGGAAACCATGGTCGAGAGCGCTTCACCCATCTGGTTGAAGCTGCGGGCCAGTTGGCCGATTTCATCATGGCTGGACACGTTGAGGCGCGCACTCAAGTCCCCCGCGCCCAAGGCTTCGGCCTGGCGCACCAGATCACTCAGCGGCTGCAGTTTGCTGCGCAGCAACCAGACCGTGGCGCCTACCGCCAGCAACATCGCCAGTATGCTGCCGATCACCAGGCGAATACCGACCGCCCAGGTCACTGCACGGATTTCAGCTTTCGGCATGCTCGCGACGACGGCCCAAGGACCGCCGTCGAACGGTACCGAAACACTGTAGAAGTCTTCGTTCTTATCGCTCCAGAAGCGGCCTTTGCCTGGGGTCTTGGCCAGGTCCAGCATCACCGCAACCGACTGGTCCAAGGCCTGCACACCCGCGGGCGGTACCAGCCAACGCTTCTGCTCGTCGAGCAACGCCAGGGAGCCGGTCTGACCGATGCGGAAGCGCTTGAGGTTCTCAAACTGCGCGGCCTGGGCGTCGGTGTAGTCAAAGCCGATGAACAACACAGCGATCACTTTGCCGCTGCTGTCTCGTACGGGACTGTATTGGGTCATGTAGGAGCGATCGAACAACACCGCGCGGCCGATATACGCCTGACCACCGAGCACGCGCTGGTAAGCCGGACCCTGGCGGTCAAGCACGGTGCCGATGGCGCGGCTGCCGTCCTGCTTGGTCAGGGAAGTGCTGACGCGCACAAAGTCGTCGCCGCTGCGCACGAACACCGTGGCCACGCCGCCGGACATCTGCTTGAACTCATCGACTTCAGTGAAGTTGTTGTTGAGCACTTCGCTGCCCAGCAACAGGCTCGGCGTCTGGACCCCAGCCACCGCGACCATTTGATCAGCCTGCACACGCAACCCGGCGCTGAAGCGCTTTTCAAACAATCCGGTCAGACGCTGGGTGCTCTCGCGCAGCGTGCTGTGGAAGGTATTGAGTTGGTCGGCCAGCAGTCGTGCCTCGCTGGCCAAGTGTTCCTCGCGGGTATCGAGGTTGGCGGAGTCAAGGGAACGCAAGGCGAAAACAGTACTGCCGCTGATGACGACAGCCAAAATCACGGCTAATGCAAGACCTAACTGCGAGGCGATCCGGGCGCGAGGTTGAGACATGAAAGCTCCTGGCCGAGGCCAGGATCATCCTGATCTCATAGCGCTGCTCGGCAAATTATCTGGTGGGAAACGTTGGTGCACGATGGTTCCAACACCCCTACTTCGGCGGCGCTTTGCAATACTTGAGCGAATCGCAGGGGTATCACGCAAACGGTTGCGTGATAGAGCCAGAATTATTCAATCAAGCCGTTCGACATCGGGCAAAACCATGGCCTGCACTTCGCTCTGGAGGAAATCCGCCAAGCGTCGCAAGCGCTCGCCGCCCGGACGGGTTTTCGGCCACACCAAATAGTAATTTTCCCTGCTCGCTACCGCCGTCGGCAACGGCAAGCTTAAACGTCCCTGCGCCACATCCTCGGCCACCATCAGCAGATCGCCCATGGAGACGCCATAACCGCGAGCGGCGGCGATCATGCCCAGCTCCAGGGTATCGAACACCTGCCCACCCTTGAGCGAAACCTGATTCGACAGCCCCATGCGCTCCAGCCAATTGCGCCAGTCCCTGCGGTCGGGCGTGGGGTGCAGCAACTCGGCACCAGCGAGTCGATTTACATCCCATGGGCCATCGTCCAACAGATTCGGCGCGCCCACCGGTATCAACAGCTCAGGAAACAAATAGCTGGCTTCCCAATCCGCCGGAAAGTGCCCGTAGCTCAACAGCACCGCACAGTCGAAAGGCTCCTGGTTGAAATCCACTTCATCCACATTCATCCAGGCACTGGTCAATTGCACTTCATTGCCTGGCTGTAATGCGCGGAAGCGACTGAGGCGCGCCAACAACCACCGCATAGTCAGGGTCGACGGCGCTTTCATGCGCAGGATGTCATCTTCGGCGTTCAGGGTATGGCAGGCCCGCTCCAGCGCCGCGAACCCCTCGCGCACACCGGGCAACAGCAGGCGCGCCGCTTCCGTGAGCTGTAGGTTACGGCCGCTGCGCTGGAAGAGGCGACAGGCGAAATGCTCTTCCAGCGTGCGGATATGTCGGCTCACCGCACTTTGGGTAATCGACAGTTCCTCGGCGGCGCGGGTAAAGGAGTTATGCCGGGAGGCCGCTTCAAATGCACGCAAGGCATAAAGAGGAGGAAGACGACGAGACATGAGGAAAGCTCCGACAGCAGGATGCCGAAACCGTACCAGAATCAGTCAGGCATGAGTTTTAATCATGTAGATGATCGCTTTTATCCCTTTGTGCAATGAGCTGAGAGGGCCGAGAATCCAACCCTCTCCAACCCTCTGACTTTCTGAGTGTGATGATCATGCAGCATCCAGCGCGTAACGAACTCTGGGCCATTCTGCGGCTGTCTGGGCCGTTGATTGCCTCACAGTTGGCGCACATGCTGATGGTGCTGACCGACACTTTGATGATGGCTCGCCTGAGCCCTGAAGCGCTGGCCGGTGGTGGCCTGGGTGCAGCGAGCTATTCGTTCGTGTCGATCTTCTGCATCGGAGTGATTGCCGCCGTGGGCACCTTGGTGGCAATCCGTCACGGCGCTGGCGACATCGAAGGTGCCACTCGCCTGACCCAGGCCGGGCTCTGGCTCGCCTGGCTGATGGCCTTGGCGGCGGCACTGCTGTTATGGAACTTGAAGCCGGTGCTGCTGATGTTCGGCCAGACCGATACCAATGTGCAGTCGGCGGGGCAATTCCTGACCATGCTACCGTTCGCCCTGCCCGGCTACCTGAGTTTCATGGCCTTGCGCGGCTTCACCAGCGCCATTGGCAAGGCCACTCCGGTGATGGTGATCAGCCTCGGCGGCACGGTGCTGAACTACCTGCTCAACCACGCCTTGATCGAAGGTATGTTCGGCCTGCCGAAGCTCGGCTTGATGGGCATTGGCCTGGTCACTGCCATCGTCGCCAATGGCATGGCCCTGACGCTGATGTGGTACATCCGCAGCAACCGCGCTTACGCCGCTTACCCGCTGAGCGCGGGCCTGCTGCGCCTCAACACCCAGTACTTGCGCGAGTTGTGGCGTCTGGGCCTGCCGATTGGCGGCACCTATGCAGTAGAAGTCGGGCTGTTTGCCTTTGCCGCGCTGTGCATGGGCACCATGGGGAGTACGCAATTGGCGGCGCATCAGATTGCCCTGCAAATCGTCTCGGTGGCGTTCATGGTGCCAGCGGGCATGTCCTATGCGGTGACCATGCGCATCGGCCAGCACTATGGCGCCGGGCAGTTGCTGCAAGCGCGCATGGCCGGTCGTGTCGGCATCAGTTTTGGCGCGGCGGTGATGTTGGGATTTGCCGTGGTGTTGTGGCTGTTTTCCGACCCGCTGATCGGCCTGTTCCTCGACCATGACGACCCGGCATTCCACGAGGTGATCGTGCTTGCCGTCAGCCTGCTGGCCGTCGCGGCCTGGTTCGAGCTGTTTGATGGCGTCCAGACCATCGCCATGGGCTGCATCCGTGGGCTCAAGGATGCCAAGACCACCTTCCTGGTGGGCCTGGGTTGCTACTGGTTAATCGGCGCGCCTTCGGCGTGGTTGATGGCTTTCACCCTAGGCTGGGGGCCGACCGGCGTGTGGTGGGGATTGGCGCTGGGGCTGGCGTGTGCGGCAGTCAGCCTGACTTGGGCGTTTGAAGCGAAGATGAAGCGCATGATTGGTCTGGAAGGTGCAGTACCCGAAACCCGCCAAGGGTTCCGGGCCACTCAGCCGGATTAGAACACTTCGCCAGCGAGCGTCTGCTGGCCCTTGCCGAATGTCAGGTATTCCACCAACTCCGGCAACGGCAGCGGCTTGCTGATCAAGTAACCCTGAGCCTGATCGCAGCCAAACAGCCTCAGCAGCGCCAACTGCTCCGGAGTCTCCACACCCTCAGCCACCACTTCCAGATTCAGGTTGTGCGCCAGGTTGATCATCGCGTGCACCAGCTTGCGATTCTCTTCGCGCTCTTCCATGCCACCGACAAAGCTCTTATCGATTTTCAACAAGGCAATCGGCAAGCTGTTGAGGTGCACGAACGACGAGAAACCGGTGCCGAAGTCATCCAAAGAAAACCGCACACCCAGCCGCCCTAGGGCATCCATGGTCTGTTTGACCAGATCGCTGCGGCGCATCACGGCAGTTTCGGTCAGCTCGAACTCCAGCCATTGCGCTTCCACACCGCGCTCGGCAATCAGCCGGCTGAGGGTAGAGAGCAACTGACTGTCCTGAAACTGGCGGAACGACAGGTTGACCGCCATGTGCAACGGCGGCAGGCCGCGCTCGCGTAGGTCCTGCATATCGCGTAGGGCGCGGGAGATCACCCAGTAGCCCAACGGCACGATCAGGCCGCTCTGTTCGGCCAGGGGGACGAATTCGCTGGGCGGCAATAGGCCGCGCTCGCCGTGGCGCCAGCGCACCAGGGCTTCGAGGCCGACAATGTGGCCGTCATCCAGGTCCAGGCGCGGCTGGTAGTGCAGCTCCAACTCATCCCGGCGCAAGGCGCGGCGCAGTTCACTTTCCAGGTCGGCCAGGCTGCGCGCGTTGCGGTTGATGCGCTCGTTGAAGATATGGAAGGTGCAGCCTTGAGTGCTCTTGGCTTGCTGCATGGCGATATGGGCGTGCCACATCAATGGGTCGGCGCCAGCGCGGGCGCGGGCATGGGCCACGCCCAGGCTGCAACCGATCAGCAGGCTTTCGCCATCCACCCAATACGGTTCGGCCATGGCTTCGGTGATGCGCTCGGCCATCCACTCTGCACGCTGGGGTGCACGGCGGGTGTCAATCAGCAAAGCGAACTCGTCGCTGCCCAGGCGTGCCAATTGGTCGCCGATTTCGAGCTGGCTCTTGAGCCGCGAGACCACTTGCAGGATCAAACGGTCGCCAGCCTGGTGGCCGAGGGCATCGTTGGCGTGGCGAAAGTTGTCGAGGTCCAGGTGACCGAGGGCCAGGCCACGGCCCTCGTTCTCGGCCAGCCGCGCCGCCAGCAGGGTCTGGAAGCCCTGGCGGTTGGCGATACCGGTAAGCGGATCTTGTTCGGCCAGGCGTTGCAGGGTGTTTTCCAGCAAGCCGCGCTCACGAACATGGCGCAGGCAGCGGCGCAGTGTGTCGGCGTCCAATGCATCACGGATCAGCCAATCACTCACGCCAAGCGGAGAAACCAACGGTTCCTGCTCCAACAACACCACGCACGACAAGCTGCAACGGCCAGGGCCGGGTTGCAGGCTGGGCGTGGTCAACAGCACGGCGCTGGTGTCATCTTCGAACAGACGACTTACCGAGTCCCAGTTTGGCGCGCTGATCAGCACAGCCCCATCGCCCATCGGCGCCAGGCACTCGCGCAACAACGCTGCCCACTCAGGCGTATCGGCCAGTAGCAGCAAACGCAAGGGTTCGACAGGCGTAGACAAGCTAGCTCCCTAGACTCTGCAAAGTTTCGTTGGCGGCGGGCATTATGACGTGCGGCCTGATAATGACCAATGATAGGGGTTATCAAATACGCAGGTGTAAGCATTTGTCGCTGTTTTAACCGCAAAAAGCCTCGACATCCTGCGGCAAAGTAGCAAAACCGGCAAATTTAGATCGAGTGGTACGTCACACCGTCGATCCAGAGCAGCAGAATCTTGCCAGCCTGTTAAAATGCCCGCCCTTTTGAACAACGACTCCCTGAATTCTGTATGTCCCGACTCAATCCCCGGCAGCAAGAAGCCGTGAACTACGTCGGCGGCCCTCTATTGGTGCTCGCCGGTGCTGGCTCCGGCAAGACCAGCGTGATCACCCGCAAGATCGCACACCTGATCCAGAGCTGTGGCATCCGCGCCCAGTACATCGTCGCCATGACCTTTACCAACAAGGCCGCGCGCGAGATGAAAGAACGCGTCGGCAGCCTGCTCAAGGGTGGCGAAGGCCGTGGCCTCACGGTGTGTACCTTCCACAACCTGGGGCTGAACATCATCCGCAAGGAGCATGCTCGGCTGGGCTACAAACCGGGCTTCTCGATCTTTGACGAGACCGACGTCAAGGCCCTGATGACCGACATCATGCAGAAGGAATACGCAGGCGACGACGGCGTCGACGAGATCAAAAACATGATCGGCGCCTGGAAAAACGACCTGATCCTGCCCGCCGAGGCCCTGGAAAACGCGCGCAACCCCAAGGAACAGACCGCGGCCATCGTCTACACCCACTACCAGCGCACGCTCAAGGCGTTCAACGCGGTGGACTTCGACGACCTGATCCTGCAGCCGGTCAAGCTGTTCCAGGAACACGCCGACATCCTCGAAAAGTGGCAGAACAAGGTGCGCTACCTGCTGGTGGACGAATACCAGGACACCAACGCCAGCCAGTACTTGCTGGTGAAGTTGCTGATCGGTAAGCGCAACCAGTTCACCGTGGTGGGCGACGATGACCAGTCGATCTACGCCTGGCGCGGCGCCCGCCCGGAAAACCTGATGCTGCTCAAGGTCGACTACCCGTCCTTGAAAGTGGTGATGTTGGAGCAGAACTACCGCTCCACCAGCCGCATCCTGCGCTGCGCCAACGTGCTGATCTCGAACAACCCCCACGAGTTTGAAAAACAGCTGTGGAGTGAGATGGGCCACGGCGATGAGATCCGCGTAATCCGCTGCCGCAACGAAGACGCCGAAGCCGAGCGCGTGGCCGTCGAGCTGCTCACATTGCACCTGCGTACCGATCGGCCCTACAGCGACTTTGCGATCCTGTATCGCGGTAACTACCAGGCCAAGCTGATCGAGTTGAAGTTGCAGCACCACCAGATTCCATATCGTCTGTCGGGGGGCAACAGCTTTTTCGGACGCCAGGAAGTGAAAGACTTGATGGCCTACTTCCGGTTGATCGTTAACCCGGACGACGACAACGCCTTCCTGCGCGTGATCAACGTGCCGCGCCGGGAAATCGGCTCGACGACCCTGGAAAAACTCGGCAACTACGCGACCGAACGCAAGATTTCGATGTACGCCGCCACCGACGAGATCGGCCTGGGCGAGCACTTGGACACGCGCTTCACCGATCGCCTGGCGCGCTTCAAGCGCTTCATGGACAAGGTTCGCGAGCAGTGCGCAGGCGAAGACCCGATCAGCGCCCTGCGCAGCATGGTCATGGACATCGACTACGAAAACTGGCTGCGCACCAACAGCTCCAGCGACAAAGCTGCGGATTACCGCATGGGCAACGTCTGGTTCCTGATCGAAGCCCTGAAGAACACCCTGGAAAAAGACGAAGACGGCGAGATGACCGTCGAAGACGCCATCGGCAAGCTGGTACTGCGCGACATGCTCGAACGTCAGCAGGAAGAGGAAGACGGCGCCGAAGGTGTGCAGATGATGACCTTGCATGCCTCAAAGGGCTTGGAATTCCCCTACGTGTTCATCATGGGGATGGAAGAAGAAATCCTCCCGCACCGCTCCAGCATTGAAGCCGACACCATCGAGGAAGAACGGCGTCTGGCCTACGTGGGCATTACCCGCGCGCGTCAGACCCTGGCCTTCACCTTTGCCGCCAAGCGCAAGCAATACGGCGAGATCATCGATTGTGCCCCCAGCCGGTTCCTGGATGAACTGCCGCCGGATGACCTGGCCTGGGAAGGCAATGACGACACCCCGACCGAGGTGAAAGCCGTACGCGGCAACACCGCCCTGGCGGACATACGCGCGATGTTAAAGCGCTAGAATCGACTACTTTTTAATCTACTTTCGGCGCAGACCGCGCCATTAGAGGAAGCTTTCCGTGGAAGCACTGCACAAGAAAATTCGCGAAGAAGGCATCGTGCTTTCCGATCAGGTACTCAAAGTCGACGCCTTTTTGAACCACCAGATCGACCCGGCGCTGATGAAGCTGATTGGTGATGAATTCGCCGCACTGTTCAAGGACTCGGGCATCACCAAGATCGTCACTATCGAGGCCTCGGGCATTGCGCCGGCGATCATGACCGGCCTGAACCTGGGCGTGCCGGTGATCTTCGCCCGCAAGCAGCAGTCCCTGACCCTGACCGAAAACCTGCTGTCGGCAACGGTGTATTCCTTCACCAAGAAAACCGAGAGCACCGTGGCCATCTCGCCGCGCCACCTGACCAGCAGCGACCGTGTACTGGTGATCGATGACTTCCTAGCCAACGGCAAGGCGTCCCAGGCGCTGATTTCGATCATCAAGCAGGCCGGTGCGACCGTTGCCGGTTTGGGGATTGTGATTGAGAAGTCGTTCCAGGGTGGCCGTGCAGAGCTGGATGCGCAGGGTTATCGGGTTGAGTCGCTGGCGCGGGTGAAATCGCTGGCCGGTGGCGTGGTTACCTTCATCTGAAGCCAACACCGCTCAACATGTGGGAGGGAGCTTGCTCCCGATAGCAGTGGGTCAGCCAATATTTTCGGTGACTGATACACCGCAATCGGGGGCAAGTCCCCTCCCACATTTGCCCTCTTTTGTCTGTTAGTGCGCGGTGGCCTGCAGGCCTGCGAGTAACAAGCGCTGATACAGATCCTCCTTCAACCCCTCCGGCTTATCCAGGCACATCCGTTTCAGGTGCTCGGGAAACGCCTCCGGCTCCGGTGCATCCAGCGCCGCCTTGCCCAACTCCAGAATTTCCGTCAGCTTGAATTTGCTCTTGAGCCAGTTCAATGCGCGCAACAGATCCCGCTCTTCGTCCGTGAAATCGCTGCCCAGCGGATACTCCGGGAACAAACGCCGATGCCGCGCCTGGATACCCTGGAGCCGCTCCGGCGTGTTGTCGGTGAAGCGCGGATCCATCTGGAAATCCTTGGGCAACTTGCCAGCCTTTTGCGCCTGCTCAATCAAGTCGGCCTGGAAGCGCGAGTCGGTGATGTTGAGCAACGCCTCAATGACCTTGGCATCCGTCTGCCCGCGCAGGTCGGCAATGCCGTACTCGGTGATGACGATATCCCGCAGGTGCCGGGGAATGGTGCAGTGTCCGTACTCCCAGACGATATTGGAACTGACCTCCCCCGCCGACTCACGCCAACTGCGCAGGATCAGGATGGAGCGCGCGCCTTCCAGCGCATGCCCCTGAGCCACAAAGTTGTATTGTCCGCCCACACCGCTGAGCACGCGGCCGTCCTCCAACTGGTCGGCCACGCCTGCGCCCAGCAACGTCACCGTGATCGCGCTGTTGATAAACCGTGCATCCTGGCGCTGCAAACGCTTGAGTTCTTCTTGGCCGTACAGCTCGTTGATATAGCTGATGCGGGTCATGTTGAATTCAAGGCATTTGGCGTGGGTCATTTCCTGCAAACGCTGGTAAAAACTGCGTGGCCCGAGGAAGAAGCCACCGTGGATCGATACCCCATCGGGCTGCGCCGCATCATCCAGCAAACCGGCGTTGGCTTGTTCCTGAGTGGCCACATCCGGGTAGACCTTGCGCCGGATAATCCCCGCATCCGCCAGCACCAGCAGGCCGTTGACGAACATTTCGCTGCAACCGTAAAGGCCACGGGCAAAGGGATCGACACCGCCTTCATGACTGATCAGCGGTGCCCACTGATACACATCCAGATCCGTCAGCAGCAGGCGGTAAGCTTCGTTATCGGCTTGGCGCGCCAGCAAGGCGGCGGTCAACGCATCGCCCATGGAGCCAATACCGATCTGCAAGGTGCCGCCATCGCGCACCAAAGTGCTGGCATGCAGGCCGATGAAATGGTCCTGAAACCCCACCGGCATGTTCGGCGTGGAGAACAGTGTGGTGCTGTCCTTAGCATCGATCAGGTAGTCGAACGCGTCCATGCCCAACTCGGAATCGCCGGGCATGTAGGGCAAATCGGTGTGAACCTGCCCAACGATCAAAACGGTTTCGCCCGCTTCACGGCGCTTGGCGATCATGGGCAGCAGGTCGAGGGTGATGTCGGGGTTGCAGCTCAGGCTCAGGCGGTCCGGGTGTTCCGCGCTGCTCGCGACCAGTTGTGCCACCAGGTTCAGGCCAGCGGCGTTGATATCGCGGGCGGCGTGGCTGTAGTTGCTGCTGACGTAATCCTGCTGGGCCGACGTGCTGTGCAGCAGACTACCGGGCTGCATGAAGAACTGCTGCACGTGGATATTCTTCGGCAAGCTGTCTGAGTGCAGCGCGGCGAGAAACTCCAACTCCGGGTAATCCCCAAACACTCGCTCGATAAAGGGTTCCAGAAAGCGCTTCTGCAAGCCATCGCCCATCGTCGGACGGCCCAGGCTCAACGCGGTATAGATCGTCAGCGCCCGCTCCGGCAGCTTGGCGATACGCCGGTACAGCGCATTAACGAACAGATTGGGCTTGCCCAGGCCCAGCGGCATGCCTATGTGAATATGCGCTGGCAAACGCGCCAATACGTCGTCAACTGCTTGCTCGATTGAACACAACTGCACCATCCGACCCTCCTGAACATTCCATGATTAGGGGTTGGACCGAGCTTGCCGGGTCTTTGCTGCAAAGAACAGCCTCGACGGGTAAATCACAGGCACAAAAAAGCCGCTCGTAAGCGGCTTTTTTGGCGAAGATCGGCAGGTTACAGGCCGGACATCTTCTTGATCGCGCCTTTAAGCTCTTCATCCGAGCAATCAGCACAGGTGCCTTTAGGTGGCATGGCGTTGATGCCGGTGATCGCCTTGGCCAGGATGCCGTCGAGGCCGCCCTGGTGGTCGGCGCGTTCTTTCCAGGCGGCGGTGTCGCCGATTTTCGGCGCGTTCAGCAGGCCGGTACCGTGGCACGCGTTGCAGTGTTTGGCGATGATGTCATCCGGCGTTTTCGCGCCGCCGCCGCCGCCCGCTGCCACGGCGACTTCCATGCCTTTGCATTCCTCACCCTGGACGCAGACCTGGCCCACCGGCTCCAGACGCTTGGCAATGTCATCATTGGTCGCAGCTTGTGCGCTCACAGCCCATAGGGCCAATACGGTTGCTGGTGCAGCCAGCATTTTCATAATTAGGTTCACGCGTTCACCCTCAATGGTGGCTATTCACGCCTGCGGCCACGGTTTCGCAGGCGACGAAAGTATAACGGTTAGCCCGCCGGGCCGAAACAACCCTATTAAATAAAGGGAGATTCAGCCTCGCGGAATACAGCTCGGGTGTCTCTGCAACGCTGGCAGGACGCCTCTATTCTTAAAAGTTCGCGGGTGTGGCTGCGCTGATTAGTCGCGCCGGTACGTCGAACGGATTGCGAAAACGATGGGGCTTGGTACTTTCAAAGTAGTAGCTATCGCCAGCTTCGAGCACAAAAGTTTCAAGACCGACCACCAATTCAAGGCGACCTTCCACCAGAATCCCGGTTTCTTCGCCTTCGTGGGTGAGCATTTCTTCGCCAGTGTCGGCGCCCGGTGGGTAGATCTCGTTGAGAAACGCGATGGCCCGGCTCGGGTGCGCTCGACCCACCAGTTTCATGGTGACGGCGCCGTCAGAGATGTCGATCAGCTCATTGGCTTTATAGACGATCTGTGTCGGTATTTCCTGGAGGATCTCTTCGGAAAAGAACTCGACCATGGACATGGGAATGCCGCCCAGCACCTTGCGCAAGGAGCTGATCGAGGGGCTGACACTATTTTTTTCGATCATCGAAATGGTGCTGTTGGTGACGCCCGCGCGCTTGGCGAGTTCACGCTGGGAAAGACCCTTCAGCTTGCGGATGGATTGCAGTCGTTCGCCGACGTCCAATGCGGGAGCCTCCTAGGATTCAGGCTTTGTTGTAATTGAGCGTTATCATGGCGACAGCGTTCAGTATTTACAACACTTGGGCCTAAATCCCAGGAAGCTGTGTTCGTGCCTGACCGTCAAGCGCCGGAATAGAGCCTTGGCACCCGGCGCAGGTTGCAGAAGATCTGGTAGGGAATGGTCTCAGCGGCAACCGCGACTTCACTGGCGAGGATGTTCTTGCCCCACAGCTCCACCGTAGAGCCAAGACCTGCCTCAGGGACGTCAGTTAGATCGATGCACAGCATGTCCATGGACACGCGTCCCAGCAATTGGCTGCGCTGCCCCGCCACCAACACAGGCGTGCCGGTAGGCGCGTGGCGCGGGTAGCCGTCGGCATAACCCATGGCAACCACGCCGATACGCATCGGTTTAGGCGTGATAAACCGGGCGCCGTAGCCCACTGGCTCGCCGGCCGGCAGTTCGCGTACACAGATCACTTTCGATTCCAGGGTCATCACCGGCTGCAGACGTGCGGCGATGGTGTGGTCTTCGCCAAACGGCGTCGCGCCATAAAGCATGATGCCGGGGCGCACCCAGTCGCTGGTCATGCTCGGCCAGCCCAGCACCGACGGCGAATTGCGCAGGCTGACCTCGGCCGCCAGGCCTTGGCGCGCCGCCTCAAACACCGCGACTTGCTCGTTGCTGCTGACGCAATCGAGTTCATCGGCGCGAGCAAAGTGGCTCATCAATACAATTTTCGCGACTTTGCCGCTGGCCAGCAGGCGCTGGTAGGCCTCGTGATAATCCTTTGGATGCAGGCCGACGCGATGCATGCCCGAATCCAGTTTGAGCCAGATGGTCAGGGGCTTGCTCAGTTTGGCCTGTTCGATCGCCTCCAGTTGCCACAAAGAATGCACTACGCACCACAAATCATGCTCGATGATCAGCGGCAACTCGTCGGCTTCGAAGAAACCTTCCAGCAGCAGCACCGGCGCCCGAATACCGGCGGCACGTAGCTCCATGGCTTCCTCGATGCATGCCACGGCAAACCCGTCTGCCTCGGCTTCCAGCGCCTGGGCCACACGCACGGCACCATGGCCGTAGGCGTCGGCCTTGACCACGGCAAGGGCCTTGGCCCCCGTAATTTCACGGGCCAGTTGGTAGTTGTGGCGCAGGGCTTGGAGGTCGATCAGGGCACGGGCAGGACGCATGGCGGCAGGCTTCTAGGCGGCTAAGTGAAGAAAAAACCGGCACCGACCAACAGCTTCGGCACCGGGAGAGGGATCGTTGTTTAAGGCAGCGCGGCCACGACGGACAGCTCTACCAGGATTTCTGGTTCGCACAATTTGGCCTCGACAGTGGCGCGGGCCGGAGCGACGCCTTTTGGCAGCCACTTGTCCCACACCGCGTTCATGCCGGCGAAATCGGCGTCGATGTCTTTCAGGTAGATCGTCACCGACAGCAGCTTGGTCTTGTCGGTGCCGGCCAGGTCCAGCAAACGCTCGATATTGGCGAGGGTTTCACGGGTCTGCTGTTCAATCCCGGCGTTCATGTCGTCGCCGACTTGCCCGGCCAGATACACGGTACCGCTGTGGACTACGATCTGGCTCATGCGCTCATTGGTGAGCTGGCGCTGGATTGACATGTTGTGCGGACTCCTGGTGGTTGCCGTAACGGGAAATATCGAGGCCTGCGGCGCTGATCTGCGGGGTTTTCTTAGCCATCAGATCAGCCAGCAAACGACCGGAACCGCAGGCCATGGTCCAACCGAGGGTGCCGTGGCCGGTGTTCAGGAACAGGTTCTTGAACGGGGTGGCACCGACAATTGGTGTGCCGTCGGGTGTAGTCGGGCGCAGGCCGGTCCAGAACTCGGCGGTTGCCAGATCGCCGCCCTGAGGATAAAGGTCGTTGACGATCATCTCCAGGGTTTCACGCCGACGCGGGTTAAGCGACAGGTCAAAACCGGCTATTTCAGCCATGCCTCCGACGCGAATGCGGTTGTCGAAACGGGTGATCGCGACCTTGTAGGTCTCGTCGAGAATGGTCGAAGTCGGCGCCATCGCAGGGTTAGTGATCGGCACTGTCAGCGAGTAGCCCTTGAGCGGGTAAACCGGCGCCTTGATTCCCAGCGGTTTGAGCAGCTTCGGCGAGTAGCTGCCGAGGGCGAGCACATAGCGGTCGGCGGTTTCCAGCTTGCCGTCGATCCACACGCCGTTGATGCGGTCACCGGCGCGGTCGAGGCGCTGGATGTCCTGTTCAAAACGAAACTCCACGCCCAACTGCTTGCACATCTCGGCCAGGCGGGTGGTGAACATCTGGCAGTCGCCAGTCTGGTCGTTCGGCAGGCGCAAGGCACCTGCGAGGATATCGGTGACATTGGCCAGGGCCGGCTCAACGCGGGCAATGCCGGCGCGGTCGAGCAGTTCGAAGGGCACGCCGGATTCTTTCAATACAGCGATGTCTTTGGCGGCGCCATCCAACTGGGCCTGAGTGCGGAACAGTTGAGTAGTCCCCAGGCTGCGACCTTCGTAGGCAATGCCGGTCTCGGCGCGCAATTCGTCGAGGCAGTCACGGCTGTACTCGGACAAGCGCACCATGCGCTCCTTGTTCACCGCATAACGGCTGGCGGTGCAGTTGCGCAGCATCTGCGCCATCCACAGGTATTGATCGATGTCGGCCGTGGCCTTGATCGCCAGCGGTGCGTGGCGTTGCAGCAGCCATTTGATGGCCTTGAGCGGCACACCTGGCGCGGCCCACGGCGAAGCGTAGCCTGGGGACACTTGGCCGGCGTTGGCGAAACTGGTTTCCATGGCAGCAGCGGGCTGACGGTCGACCACAACGACTTCAAAGCCAGCCCGAGCCAAATAGTAGGCACTGGTCACACCAATGACGCCGCTACCCAAGACCAGAACGCGCATTTTTATATCCTCATCGCGGGCTTAGCCGCTGACGTGTGTTATTCGAGCAATGATGGGCGCAGTATAAAAAGCAATCACCAGTGCATTTCACTATATAAATGCCTATATTTGGCGACAATTCTCGGCAAAAACCCTTTTCACAGAGGCGTATCCCCTATGCGTACCAACACCCAGACCAAACGGGAACTGGACAAGATCGACCGCAACATCCTGCGCATCCTGCAGACCGACGGGCGTATCTCGTTCACAGAGCTGGGGGAAAAGGTCGGGTTGTCGACCACGCCATGCACCGAACGGGTCCGCCGGCTGGAGCGTGAAGGGATCATCATGGGCTATAACGCGCGGCTCAATCCCCAGCATTTGAAGGGCAGTTTGCTGGTATTTGTCGAGATCAGCCTCGATTACAAATCCGGCGACACCTTTGAAGAGTTCCGCCGCGCCGTACTGAAACTGCCCCATGTGCTGGAATGCCACCTGGTGTCCGGCGACTTCGATTACCTGGTGAAAGCGCGGATTTCCGAGATGGCGTCGTACCGCAAATTGCTGGGGGACATTCTGCTCAAGCTGCCCCATGTGCGGGAGTCCAAGAGCTATATCGTGATGGAAGAGGTGAAAGAGAGCCTGAACCTGCCGATTCCTGACTAACCGACGCAATTTTGATCGAGCTCACCCACTAGACGAGTACTTGCCGGGTGCTCGCCATGTACTCATGGATCTGCTTCTCCACCCGTGGATGAATCAGCTCCACCGGCCGCCGCCCATTAGGGCACGGCAAGGTCGAAGTGGTACCGAACAACCGGCAGATCAGCGGCCGTTCGTCATACACCGTGCAGCCGTTGGGCCCTAGATGCACGCAGTTCAGTTCGTCCATGGCCGCGTCCTGCTCGGCGGCGGTCTTACGCGGCAGGCGCGACATTTCCTCGGGCGATGTGGTCACCGGCCCACAGCAGTCGTGACAACCGGGGACGCACTCGAACGAAGGAATCTGACGGCGCAATGCGCTGACTTTCTGACTGTTGCAACTCATCGAAACACGTACCAAACGGCGAATAGGCGTGGATTCTGACGCAAAACGCCCTGCGCAGACAGCTTCGCCCGACCGTTGTATCCTGCGTCAAATTTTCCAAACAGGGATTCCGCCCATGATCGCCAGCGCCCGGCACACCGCTTCCTACTACGCCGCCAGCAGCGTGCCGCAACCCGATTACCCGGCGTTGACAGGCGAAGTGACTGCCGACGTGTGTGTTATCGGTGGGGGGTTTTCCGGGCTTAACACCGCCCTGGAACTGGCCGAGCGCGGCTTGCGCGTGGTGTTGCTGGAAGCGCGCAAGATCGCCTGGGGCGCCAGCGGGCGTAATGGCGGGCAACTGATTCGCGGCGTCGGCCACGGCCTGGACCAGTTCACCAACGTGATCGGCGCCGATGGCGTGCGCGAGATGAAGTTGATGGGCTTGGAGGCTGTGGAGATCGTGCGCGAGCGTGTCGAGCGCTACCAGATCCCCTGCGACCTGACGTGGGGCTACTGCGACCTTGCCAACAGGCCTCGTGACCTGCACGGCCTGGCCGAAGACGCCGAAGAACTGCGCAGCCTGGGCTATCGCCATGAGGTGCGCCTGCTGCAAGCCGCCGAGATGGGCAGTGTGATCGGTTCCGACCGCTATGTGGGCGGCATGATCGACATGGGTTCAGGCCACCTGCACCCGCTGAACCTGGCGCTCGGCGAAGCGGCCGCCGCACAGGGGTTGGGCGTACAGTTGTTTGAGCAGTCCGAAGTGACGCGCATCGACTACGGCCCCGAGGTCAAGGTGTATACCGCCAATGGCCATGTGCGTGCCAAGACTCTGGTGCTGGCCTGCAACGCCTACCTCAACGGCCTCAACCCACACCTGAGCGGCAAAGTGCTGCCCGCCGGAAGCTACATCATCGCCACCGAACCTTTGAGCGAAGCTCAGGCCGCCAGCCTGTTACCGCAAAACATGGCGGTGTGCGACCAACGAGTGACGGTGGACTACTTCCGCCTGTCCGCCGACCGTCGCCTGCTGTTCGGGGGGGCGTGCCACTACTCCGGCCGTGATCCCCAGGACATCAGCGCCTACATGCGGCCGAAAATGCTACAGGTATTCCCACAGTTGGCCGACGCAAAAATCGACTATCAGTGGGGCGGCATGATCGGCATCGGCGCCAATCGCTTGCCGCAGATCGGCCGGTTGGCGGATCAACCCAACGTGTATTACGCCCAGGCCTACGCGGGCCATGGCCTAAACGCCACGCACCTGGCTGGCAAGCTGCTGGCCGAAGCCATCAGCGGCCAGCAGCAAGGGCGTTTCGATCTGTTCGCAAAGGTGCCGCACATCACCTTCCCCGGCGGCAAGCACCTGCGCTCGCCGCTTCTGGCGCTGGGGATGCTCTGGCACCGCCTCAAAGAGCTGGTGTGATCAACCGCGCCAGAAAGGCTTCAAGCCTTCCTGGCGGGCCTGTTCGACAGTCAGCCCGATATCCTGCAATTGCTCGCAGGTCAGTGTCAGCAGGGCCTTGCGGGTATGGCGACGATGCCAGAACAGGCTCCAGCGGTTACCCGTCAGCACAGACAGTGCCCGCTGCTGCCCTGCTTCCAGTTCCTGACTGTGTAACGCCAGCCTCACATCGCTCATGCCGTTCATTTTGTTGCCCCTCAGTGGCGTGTTGCCTTGAGTGACAAGAATGGGCGATCGGCAAAAACCATTACAGATTCAACCCACCTTTATTAAATCCATACAGACACTGCCTCTGAGCGGCTGAATCCTGTATTTTCCCCCTATCTGTACTGGTCCATTGGGAGCGACCGTCATGACCCTCTATGTCAACCTCGCCGAATTGCTGGGCACTCGTATCGAACAGGGCTTCTATCGCCCCGGTGATCGATTGCCATCTGTACGGGCCTTAAGCGTGGAACATGGGGTCAGCCTGAGCACCGTGCAACAGGCTTATCGCGTGCTGGAAGACAACGGTCTGGCGATGCCCAAGCCCAAGTCCGGCTACTTTGTACCCGTCGGCCGCGAGCTGCCGGCATTGCCGGAGGTGGGCCGGCCAGCACAGCGGCCGGTGGAAATCTCCCAGTGGGACCAAGTGCTGGAACTGATTCGCGCCGTGCCACGCAAAGACGTCATACAGATGGGCCGCGGCATGCCGGATGTATTGTCGCCCACCCTGAAGCCCTTGTTGCGCAGCCTCGCCCGCGTAAGCCGGCGTCAGGATCTGCCAGGGCTCTACTACGACAACATCCTAGGCTGTATGGAATTACGTGAGCAAATCGCACGGCTGTCATTGGATTCCGGCTGCCAACTGACCGCCGAAGACATCGTAATCACCACTGGCTGCCATGAGGCGCTGTCCGCCAGCATCCACGCTATCTGTGATCCTGGCGATATCGTCGCGGTGGACTCGCCGAGCTTTCACGGCGCCATGCAGACCCTCAAGGGGCTGGGCATGAAAGCCTTGGAGATTCCCACCGACCCCATCACCGGCATCAGCCTTGAAGCACTGGAACTAGCCTTGGAGCAGTGGCCGATCAAGGTCATCCAGTTGACCCCCAACTGCAATAACCCCTTGGGCTACATCATGCCGGAGGCACGCAAACGCGCACTGCTGACCCTGGCCCAACGCTTTGACGTGGCAATCATCGAAGACGACGTCTATGGCGAATTGGCCTACAGCTACCCGCGCCCGCGCACTATCAAATCCTTCGACGAAGACGGCCGAGTGCTGCTCTGCAGCTCCTTCTCGAAAACCCTCGCGCCGGGCCTGCGTATTGGCTGGGTAGCACCGGGGCGCTACCTTGAGCGGGTACTGCACATGAAATACATCAGCACCGGCTCCACCGCGACCCAACCGCAGATCGCGATTGCCGAATTTCTCAAGGGCGGGCATTTCGAACCTCATTTGCGGCGGATGCGCACTCAATACCAGCGTAATCGCGACTTGATGCTCGATTGGGTCAGCCGCTATTTCCCGGCGGGCACCCGCGCCAGCCGCCCCCAAGGCAGCTTCATGCTCTGGGTGGAATTGCCGGAAGGCTTCGATACCCTCAAGCTCAACCGGGTGCTGGTGGAACAGGGTGTACAGATTGCGGTAGGCAGTATCTTTTCTGCGTCGGGCAAGTACCGCAACTGCCTGCGCATGAACTACGGTGCTAAACCAACCCCGCAGATTGAAGAAGCGGTACGCAAGGTCGGTGCCGCCGCGATAAAGATGTTGGCCGAGTCGACCGACTGACCTTTCGCGGGAAATTGCCGTCATATGCCGACAACTGCCCTGATCTGGAAGCGCCTCCCTTGATGATTCGACGGCTTTTACCGCTTTTCCTGCTGGGAGCACTGAGCCTGGGTGGCTGCGCCACGGTGAGCACTGAGCGCATCCCCAGCGACGCACTGCCGGCTGCACAGTCGTCGTTCGGCCGCTCGATCCAGGCCCAGGCCGCGCCTTACCAAGGGCGCTCCGGTTTCCGCCTGCTGCCCAACAGCAGCGAAGCCTTCATGGCCCGCGCCGAGCTGATCCGTAACGCCCAGACCAGCCTCGATCTGCAGTACTACATCGTCCACGACGGCATCAGTACGCGCATGCTGGTAGATGAACTGCTCAAAGCCGCCGACCGTGGCGTGCGCGTGCGCATCCTGCTGGACGACACCACCAGCGACGGCCTCGACCAAATCATCGCCACCCTCGCCGCCCACCCCAAGATCGAAATTCGCCTGTTCAACCCCCTGCACCTGGGGCGCAGCACGGGTGTGACGCGGGCCATGGGTCGCCTGTTCGACCTGTCGCTGCAACACCGGCGCATGCACAACAAGTTGTGGCTGGCGGACAACAGCGTGGCCATCGTCGGCGGGCGAAATCTGGGGGATGAGTATTTCGACGCCGAGCCCAATCTGAACTTCACCGATATCGACATGCTCAGCGTCGGGCCGGTGGCCGAGCAGCTCGGGCACAGTTTCGATCAGTACTGGAACAGCGCCCTGAGCAAACCCATCGACGACTTCGTCTCAAACAGCCCCTCCAAAGGCGACCTGGCCGTCGCGCGCGTGCGCCTGGAGGCGTCGTTGGCCGAGTCGCGCCAGCAGAATCACGCGCTGTACAACCGCCTGCGCGCCTACCAGACCCAACCGCGCATGGACATCTGGCGTCGCGAGCTGATCTGGGCCTGGAATCAGGCGTTGTGGGACGCGCCGAGCAAGGTGCTGTCCAAGGCCGACCCAGACCCACGCCTGCTGCTGACCACCCAACTGGCGCCGGAGCTGGAGGGTGTCAACCAAGAGCTGATAATGATCTCGGCGTACTTCGTACCGGGGCAGCCAGGACTGGTGTACCTAACGGGGCGCGCCGACGCGGGTGTATCCGTGAGCCTGCTGACCAACTCCCTTGAAGCCACCGACGTGCCGGCGGTGCACGGTGGCTATGCGCCGTATCGCAAGGCGCTGCTGGAGCACGGAGTCAAACTCTATGAACTACGCCGCCAACCGGGCGACGGGGGTGGCAGCGGCCCGCACTTGTTTCGCCGGGGCACCTTCCGAGGTTCGGATTCCAGCCTGCACAGCAAGGCAATGATCTTTGATCGGACGAAATCGTTTATCGGCTCGTTCAACTTCGACCCACGCTCTGTGCTGTGGAACACCGAAGTCGGTGTCCTGGTGGACAGCCCCGAACTGGCGGAACACGTGCGCAAACTGGCGCTGCGAGGCATGGCGCCCGCCTTGAGTTATGAGGCGAAACTGCAGGACGGCAAAGTGGTGTGGGTGACCGAAGATAACGGTCAACTGCACACCCTGACACGCGAACCTGGCAGTTGGTGGCGGCGCTTCAATGCCTGGTTTGCCACTTCGGTCGGCCTGGAACGCATGCTCTAAGCACAATGAAGATCCAATGCGAGAGAGGGCTTGCCCCCCTTCCACATTCGATCGCCTTTCAAATCAGGCTGGCTGTGCGGTACCGAATGCGCCCTGGCGCAGCAACAGCACCACCAACCCCAACGCCCCGGCTGCCATTAACAGCGGCAGCGCATGCCCGTTGATCCACTGGCTGCCCGCACCGGCCACCAGCGGGCCAACCAGGCACCCGATTCCCCACAACTGAGCGATATGGGCATTGGCGCGCACCAGCGCATCGTCACGATAGCGCTCGCCAATCAGGATCAACGAGAGGGTAAACAACCCGCCAGCACTGGCGCCGAACACTACCCATATCGGCCAGATCAACAGCGTGTGCAACGTCAATGGGATCGCCAGGCTGGACGCCAGTAACAGCACCGCGCAACTCAGAAACAGCGTACGTCGAGGCAGGTAGTCGGCCAGCGCACCGATGGGCAATTGCAGCAGCGCATCGCCGACCACCACCGTGCTGACCATCGCCAAGGCGATCTCGGCAGTAAAACCCTGTTGCAGGCAATACACCGGCAGCAGCGTCAGGATCATTGCCTCGAACGCGGCGAACAGCGCCACCGCCCAGGCGATCGCCGGCAGGCTCTTACAGAAGCGCCACAGGTCAGCGAAGGTCACGCTGAACGAGTCAGCGGTGGGCGCACCTGAGCGTCCCAGCAGCAACAGCGGCGCCACCAGCAACAGGCCAACGCCGACCCAGAAGCCGTAGTCATGGTCGGTCCCAATCAGGCCTAGCAGCAATGGCCCCGAGAGCTGGCTCAGGGCATAACTGCAGCCATATAACGCCACCAGGCGGCCGCGCCACTGCTCCACCACCAGTTGGTTGATCCAGCTTTCGCCGAGGATAAACACAATGGTCAGAATCACCCCGATCATCAGCCGCAGCACCAGCCATACCGGGTAACTGGGCAGAATCGCCAGCAAACCGATGGACACAGCCCCGGCCCACAGGCACAGGCGCATCAGGTTGGCAGTGCCGAGCCAGGAGGCCAGCCGACTGGAGACCTTGGCACCGAGCAATACGCCGAAGGCCGGCATGGCGGCCATCACGCCAATGGCGAAACTGCCGTAACCCCAGCCTTCCAGGCGCAGGGACACCAGCGGCATGCTCACCCCCAGGGCCAGACCGACACTGAGTACCGAGGCCAACACGGCGAAATAGGTCGCCCAACGCATTGCCACACTCCTGTGGATAATTCTTGAGGACACACAAAGCAGTGTGGGAGGGGGATTGCCCCCGATCGCGGTGAATCATTGGGCACTTTTAGTGCCTGACACACGGCTATCGGGGGCAAGCCCCCTCCCACATTTGGCCTGCGGTGTTGCTTAGAGCTTGATCCAGGTCGACTTCAGCTCGGTGTATTTGTCGAACGCGTGCAGCGACTTGTCGCGACCATTACCCGACTGCTTGAAGCCACCGAACGGCGCGGTCATATCACCGCCGTCGTATTGGTTGACCCACACGCTGCCGGCGCGCAGGGCCTTGGCGGTCAGGTGCGCTTTGGAAATATCAGCAGTCCACACGGCTGCAGCCAGACCATACACCGTGTCGTTGGCGATCTTGATAGCCTCTTCGGCGCTGTCGAACGTAATTACCGACAGGACTGGGCCGAAGATCTCTTCCTGGGCGATCTTCATGGCGTTGGTCACACCATCGAAAATCGTTGGCTCCACGTAGGTACCGCCGGTTTCCTCCAGGATGCGCTTACCACCGGCCACCAGTTTGGCGCCATCGGTGTGACCCGCTTCGATGTAAGACAGCACGGTGTTCATCTGCTGGGTATCCACCACCGCGCCGACGGTAGTCGCCGGGTCCAGCGGGTTGCCAGGTTTCCAGGCCTTGAGGGCCTCGATAACCAGCGGCAGAAATGTATCTTTGATCGAGCGCTCCACCAGCAAGCGCGAACCCGCGGTACAGACTTCGCCCTGGTTGAAGGCAATGGCGCTGGCTGCGGAGTTGGCGGCAGCTTGCAGGTCCGGCGCATCGGCGAACACGATATTAGGGCTCTTGCCGCCAGCTTCCAGCCATACGCGCTTCATGTTCGACTCGCCGGAGCGGATCAACAGTTGCTTGGCGATCTTGGTCGAACCGGTGAATACCAGCGTGTCGACGTCCATGTGCAGCGCCAGGGCATTTCCGACGGTGTGGCCGTAGCCCGGCAGCACGTTGAAAACGCCTTTCGGAATACCGGCCTCAACAGCCAGGGCCGCGATGCGGATGGCCGTCAGGGGAGATTTTTCGGAAGGCTTGAGGATCACCGAGTTACCGGTGGACAGCGCCGGGCCGAGTTTCCAGCACGCCATCATCAGCGGGAAGTTCCACGGCACAATGGCGCCAACCACGCCGACCGGCTCGCGGGTCACCAGGCCCAGTTGATCGTGCGGCGTGGCGGCGACTTCGTCATAGATCTTGTCGATGGCCTCGCCGCTCCAGCTCAGGGCATTCGCCGCGCCGGGTACGTCAATGTTCAGGGAATCGCTGATTGGCTTGCCCATGTCCAGGGTTTCAAGCAGTGCCAGCTCTTCGGCATTGGCCTTGAGCAGCGCAGCGAAACGGATCATGGTGGCTTTGCGTTTGGCCGGCGCAAGGCGCGACCAGACACCGGAATTGAAGGTGGCGCGGGCATTTTCCACTGCGCTCTGGGCGTCGGCGGCGTCACAGCTGGCGACAGTGGCCAACAGACGGCCATCGACCGGGCTGATGCATTCGAAGGTGTCGCCAGAAGCAGCGTCGGTGTACTCGCCATTGATGTAGGCGCGGCCTTCGATCTTCAGATCCTTGGCGCGTTGTTCCCAATCGGCACGGGTCAGGGTGGTCATGCGAGTGTCCTCCTCTTATTGAATACAAGGGCCAGGCGATGTCCCCCGGCAGCCTCAAAGAATGCTTGCCCGCCAACCAGCTGTTCGGCTCAAAGGCAGCTGCCACCCTAAACCAGCGGCTGGGGATGTTTCAATATATTTGACATAACGCGGGTAAACGCCCTTGCGATGTTCATTTTAATAAACATAGACTTTGGGCACTTCAACCCCAGGCCAGACGGGACACGCACATGAGCATCCAGGACATCGTCGACTTCAGCCAAGCCACCACCGCCCCCGACCGCTATCGCCCTGCCGCCGAAAAAATCCTCAAGGGCGATCCCGAACAAACGGTCTACAACCACTACAACAGCCCATGCGGCCAGATGAGCGCCGGGGTCTGGGAAGGTGATGTAGGGCAGTGGACGGTCAGCTACACCGAGCATGAGTACTGCGAAATCGTGCAGGGTGTGTCCGTGCTGCGCGACGCCGAGGGAAATGCCAAGACCTTGCGCGCCGGCGACCGCTTTGTGATTCCTGCTGGCTTCAGCGGCACCTGGGAAGTACTGGAACCATGCCGCAAGATCTACGTGGTGTTTGAACAGAAGACCTGATCAACCAAATTCCACGCAAAAAAAAGCCCGACTCGTGAGAGACGGGCTTTTTTTCACAAGGAAGAAAATCAATTACTTGATTTTGCCTTCTTTGTAGATCACGTGCTTGCGAACGCGCGGGTCGAACATTTTCTTTTCGAGCTTGTCCGGGGTAGTACGCTTGTTCTTGTCGGTAGTGTAGAAGTGACCAGTACCGGCGCTAGAGATCATTCGAATCAATTCACGCATGATAGAGCTCCTTAGATCTTGCCAGCGGCACGGATTTCGGCCAGCACGACAGTGATGCCACGCTTGTCGATGATACGCATGCCTTTAGCAGATACACGCAGGCGAACAAAACGTTTCTCTTCTTCAACCCAGAAGCGGTGATGCTGCAGGTTCGGCAGGAAACGACGACGGGTTTTGTTATTTGCGTGGGAAATGTTATTCCCAGTCACCGGACCCTTACCGGTAACTTGACAGACTCTCGACATGCCTCAGCCCTCTAAAACCACATGCCCAACCCGGCATGGGTTGGCCGCTTAATCTCTCAGTCATTTGGCGCCAGGCGCCGCGTTTCTTTAGGGTCTTACCGGCTACACCTACAAGCGAAGGAACCGGGCCCCTAGAAAAGAGCGCTGCTTTATACCAGAAAGACCTTGGTGCAACAACAGCGAGTGTGTTTTTACCGGAGTAAATCTCGACCATTGGCGCCTGAACCGTTGCCAGGAGGGGCCGACACAACAGCCGACCGCTCGTCGCACAGAATGATTTTCAGCGCCCGCACGCACCGTAAAGTGCACGGCGAAACAATCTGAGGCGCCATCAAAACAGCATTTGAGCCAAAAGCACAGGCAAAAATGGGCTAGTCATTTATCAATCAGAGCACTACGGTAGGACTTTTCCAGACTGCACTCGCAGATGGGCCTTCGATCTGCAAAGGAAACCGAATATGCGCCTCGCTGCCCTACCGCTGTTGCTTGCCCCTCTCTTTATCGCGCCGCTGGCCTCTGCCGCCACCAACCTGAGCGTGTGCACCGAGGCCAGCCCTGAAGGGTTTGATGTGGTGCAATACAACTCGCTGACCACCACCAACGCCTCCGCCGACGTGCTGATGAACCGCCTGGTGGACTTCGATGCCGCCAGCGGCAAGCTGGTGCCAAGTCTGGCGGACAGCTGGGAAGTGTCGCCGGACGGCCTGACCTACACCTTCAAGCTGCACCCGGATGTGAAGTTCCACCGCACCGAGTATTTCACCCCAAGCCGCAGCCTGACCGCCGAAGACGTGCGCTTCAGCTTTGAACGCATGCTCGACCCGGCCAACCCGTGGCACAAGATCGCCCAGAGCGGCTTCCCTCACGCCCAGTCTCTGCAACTGCCAACACTGGTCAAGAAGATCGATGCCCTCGACCCGCTGACGGTGCGCTTCACTCTGGATCATGCCGACTCCACCTTCCTCGCAGCCCTGAGCATGGGCTTCGCCTCGATTTACCCGGCCGAATACGCCGACAAGTTGCTCAAGGCCGGCACGCCGGAGAAACTCAACAGCCAACCGATTGGTACCGGCCCGTTCATTTTCAGCCGTTTCCAGAAAGACGCTGTGGTTCGTTACAAAGCCAACCCGGACTACTTCGGCGGCAAACCGGCTGTGGATAACTTGATCTTCGCCATCACGCCGGATGCCAACGTGCGCCTGCAGAAGCTGCACCGCGATGAGTGCCAGATCGCCCTGTCGCCCAAGCCCCTGGATGTAGGCGAGGCAGAGAAAGACCCAGCCCTCAAGGTGGAAAAGACCGCTGCATTCATGACTGCATTCGTGGCGATCAACAGCCAGCACCCTCCCCTGGATAAACCCGAAGTACGTCAAGCGATCAATCTGGCCTTCGATAAGGCCAGCTACCTCAAAGCCGTATTTGAAGGCACCGCCGAAGCCGCCAACGGCCCTTATCCTCCCAACACCTGGAGCTACGCCAAGGACTTGCCGGGTTATCCACAGGACCTCGCCAAGGCCAAGGCCCTGCTGAATCGCGCAGGGCTCAAGGACGGCTTCAAGACCACCATCTGGACACGCCCGACTGGCAGCCTGCTGAACCCTAACCCAAACCTCGGCGCGCAATTGCTGCAAGCCGACCTGGCCAAAGTCGGCATCCAGGCCGAGATCCGAGTGATCGAATGGGGCGAACTGATTCGCCGCGCCAAAGCCGGCGAGCATGACCTGCTGTTCATGGGCTGGGCCGGCGACAACGGTGACCCGGATAACTTCCTGACCCCGCAGTTTTCCTGCGCAGCAGTGAAGTCAGGCACCAACTTCGCTCGCTACTGCGACCCGGCGCTGGACAAACTGATCAGTGCTGGCAAAACCACCAGCGAGCAAGGGGTGCGCAGCAAGCTGTATCAACAGGCCCAGGCGCAAATCCAGCAGCAGGCGCTGTGGCTGCCACTGGCGCATCCGACGGCGTTCGCCCTCGCGCGCAAGAGTGTCGACGGCTATCAAGTAAGTCCGTTCGGGCGCCAGGATTTCTCGAAGGTCAGCGTCAAGCCCTGAACCGTAACCCCACCTGAAAGGGTGGGGTTACATCCATCCGTATTCCGCCATCGATAACGGATCACCATCTCCCACGATGATGTGATCCAGCACCCGCACATCCACCATCTCCAGCGCTTTTTGCAGGACTTTGGTCAATTTTCGATCAGCTGCACTCGGCTCCACACTTCCCGAAGGATGGTTATGACAAAGGATCAACGCCGCCGCGTTGTAAGCCAACGCGCGCTTGACCACTTGCCGGGGGTACACCACAGCAGCGTCGATGGTGCCCTCGGATAACGCCTCGAAGCCCAACACCCGATGCTTTGAATCGAGAAACAGGCAGCCAAAGATCTCGTGGGGCTCATGACGCAACAGCGCCTTGAGGTATCCCCGCACGACTTCCGGACTTTCCAGTGCCGATTCATTGCGCAACTGTTCGGCCATATGCCGCCGGGACATCTCTAGTACCGCCTGCAACTGGGCAAACTTCGCCGGCCCCAAGCCCAGTTGCTGATTGAACAGCGCCTGGCTTGCTTCCAGCAGCGGGCGTAAGCCGCCAAATTGCGCCAGCAGATGGCGCGCCAGGTCCACCGCGCTCCGACCTGCGACACCGGTGCGCAGGAAGATTGCCAGCAGTTCAGCATCCGACAGACTCGCCGCGCCCCACGCCAAAAGCTTCTCCCTGGGCCGCTCTGCCGCCGGCCAATCACGAATACTCATCCCACCTCCCTGTACATGTGCGCCGCTGTTGCGGGGCAGACGCTGTGTTATCGTAGGCCCTCTTTTTTGCGTGCGATTTCACCTGGGGAGGGGAGATCGCACGCACCACTGAACTGGCTTCACTGAACTGGAAAGGCAAACCAATGCAGCGTCTGTATCGGAAACGCATCGTTCTCGGCGTCGGCGGCGGCATTGCCGCCTACAAGAGCGCAGAGTTGGTTCGCAGGCTCCTGGACCAAGGTGCCGAAGTGCGCGTGGTCATGACCCGTGGCGGGAGCGAGTTCATCACACCCCTGACCATGCAGGCCCTGTCCGGCCACCCGGTTCATCTGGACCTGCTGGACCCGGCGGCCGAAGCCGCCATGGGCCACATCGAACTGGCCAAATGGGCCGACCTGGTGCTGATCGCCCCGGCCACTGCCGACCTGATCGCCCGCCTGGCCCAAGGTATCGCCGATGACCTGCTGACTACCTTGGTACTGGCCACCGACGCCACCGTTGCCATTGCCCCCGCGATGAACCAGGCCATGTGGCGCGATCCGGCCACTCAGGCCAATACCCAACTCCTGCAAAGCCGCGGCCTCAAGGTGTTCGGCCCGGCATCGGGCAGCCAGGCATGTGGCGACGTGGGCATGGGCCGCATGCTCGAAGCCACCGACCTGGCCCTGTGTGCCGCCGAGTGCTTCCAGCACTTGGCCCTGACCGGCAAGCACGTGTTGATCACCGCCGGCCCGACCCAGGAAAACATCGACCCTGTGCGTTACATCACCAACCATAGCTCAGGAAAAATGGGCTTTGCGCTGGCAGAAGCCGCGGTCGAGGCAGGCGCCCGCGTCACGCTGATCACCGGACCGGTACATCTACCGACCCCTGATCGCGTCACGCGAATCGATGTAGTCAGCGCCCGAGACATGCTCGCGGCCTGCGAAGCGGCTATTCCCTGCGACCTTTTTATCGCCTCGGCAGCGGTTGCGGACTACCGCCCGGAAGTCGTCGCCCCGCAAAAGCTCAAGAAAGACCCTACAAGCGGCGACGGCCTGCTCCTGCAAATGGTGCGCAACCCGGACATCCTGGCCACCATCGCCACACGTCCTGACCGCCCGTTCAGCGTCGGCTTCGCCGCCGAGACCGAGCATCTGCTGGACTACGCCGCACGCAAATTGAAAGACAAAAACCTCGACCTGATCGTTGCCAATGATGTCGCCAACCCGAGCATCGGCTTCAACAGCGAGGAAAACGCCTGCAGCGTGATTGACCGCGACCTGCACGCGACCCTTTTCGCCCAGACCAGCAAGGGCAAGATTGCCCGCCAACTGATCTCTTTTATCGCCCAACGGCTGAACCAGGTTTAATTTCCATGCACGCTTTGCAAGCCAAGATCCTCGACTCACGCATCGGCACCGAATTCCCACTGCCGGCCTACGCCACCCCAGGCTCTGCAGGCCTGGACCTGCGTGCCATGCTCAAGCAAGACACCCTGCTTGAGCCGGGACAGACCGTCCTGATCCCTACCGGCCTGTCGATCTACGTGGGCGACCCTGGTCTGGCTGCGCTGATCCTGCCGCGCTCCGGCCTGGGCCACAAACACGGCATCGTGCTGGGCAACCTGGTAGGCCTGATCGACTCGGACTACCAAGGCGAGCTGATGGTGTCGTGCTGGAACCGCGGCCAAACCGCATTCAACATCGTGGTCGGCGAGCGCATTGCCCAGCTTGTTCTTGTGCCGGTGGTACAGGCGCACTTCGAACTGGTGCAGGAATTCGACGAAACCCAACGTGGTGCAGGCGGCTTTGGGCATTCAGGCAGTCTCTGACTAAGCTGAACGTGGCCGGGTGCTTTTGCCCGGCCAGACGCCACCGCATGGCTTTTCAGGATGAAGAATGCGCGGAATTTATCAGCGAGATTTCCCTAGCTAAATCAACGTATTACGCAGAAATAAGCCTGGCTTCCAAACGCCGATGGCATTTTTGCACCACGAACTCTCTGCCGAAAACACCGTCATACCCTTCAGTTTGAGCCTGCCGGTCAGCCACTTTAAGGCCAGCCTTGCCCCCTTCAGATGGAGTTTCCCCCCGCGATGAGTACCGCAGCCCGAGTAGCCCCGACATTCCCCGACAGCATCTTTCGCGCCTATGACATCCGTGGCGTGGTGCCCAAGACCCTGACTGCCGAAACGGCCTACTGGATCGGCCGCGCCATCGGCGCCCAGAGCCTGGCTCAGGATGAGCCCAACGTATCGGTCGGCCGTGACGGTCGTTTGTCCGGCCCGGAGCTGGTGGAGCAACTGATCCAAGGCCTGGCCGACGCCGGCTGCCATGTCAGCGACGTCGGCCTGGTACCAACGCCAGCTCTGTACTACGCCGCCAACGTCCTGGCCGGCAAGTCCGGGGTGATGCTCACTGGCAGCCATAACCCATCGGATTACAACGGTTTCAAGATCGTCATCGCTGGCGACACCCTGGCTAACGAACAGATCCAGGCCTTGCATACCCGCCTGAAAACCAACGACCTGACCAGCGGCAAAGGCAGCATCACCAAAGTCGACATCCTGCAGCGCTACTCCGACGAAATCACCCGCGACGTCAAGCTCGCCCGCCGCCTCAAAGTGGTAGTGGACTGCGGCAACGGCGCGGCCGGTGTGATCGCGCCGCAACTGCTCGAAGCCTTGAACTGCGAAGTAATCCCGTTGTTCTGCGAGGTTGACGGCAACTTCCCCAACCACCACCCGGATCCAGGCAAGCCAGAAAATCTGGTGGACCTGATCGCCAAGGTCAAGGAAACCGGCGCCGATGTAGGCCTGGCCTTCGACGGTGACGGCGACCGCGTAGGTGTGGTGACCGAGACCGGCGAGATCGTATTCCCCGACCGCCTGCTGATGCTGTTCGCACGTGACGTAGTGGCGCGCAATCCCAACGCCGAAATCATCTTCGACGTGAAGTGCACCCGCCGCCTCACGCCGCTGATCAAGGAATACGGCGGCCGCCCGCTAATGTGGAAGACCGGTCACTCGTTGATCAAAAAGAAAATGAAGGAAACCGGCGCGCTGTTGGCCGGTGAAATGAGCGGTCACGTGTTCTTCAAAGAGCGCTGGTTCGGTTTTGACGACGGTATCTACAGCGCCGCTCGTCTGCTGGAGATCCTCAGCAAGGAAAAATCCACTGCCGAAGAGCTGTTTCAGACCTTCCCGAATGATATTTCTACGCCAGAGATCAATATCCATGTGACCGAGGAGAGCAAATTCAGCATCATTGACGCACTGCACGACGCGCAATGGGGCGAAGGCGCCAATCTGACCACCATTGATGGTGTGCGAGTCGATTACGCCAAAGGCTGGGGCCTGGTTCGCGCGTCCAACACCACACCGGTGCTGGTGCTGCGTTTCGAGGCGGATACCGAGGCTGAGTTGCAGCGCATCAAGGACGTGTTCCACGCCCAGTTGAAACGTGTTGCCCCTGATCTCCAATTACCGTTCTGATTTTTTACCGGAGCCCTGAATGACCCTCGAACGCGAAGCCGCTGCCAACACCGCCAAGGTCCTGTCCGAAGCGTTGCCTTACATTCGACGCTACGTCGGCAAGACGCTGGTGATCAAGTACGGCGGCAATGCCATGGAAAGCGAAGAGCTGAAAACCGGCTTTGCCCGCGACATCGTGTTGATGAAAGCCGTGGGGATCAACCCTGTGGTGGTGCACGGTGGCGGCCCGCAGATCGGCGACCTGCTCAAGCGCTTGTCGATCGAGAGTCACTTCATCGATGGCATGCGTGTCACTGACGCGCAGACCATGGACGTGGTGGAGATGGTCCTCGGCGGCCAGGTGAACAAAGACATCGTCAACCTGATCAACCGCCACGGCGGCAGCGCCATCGGCCTGACCGGCAAGGACGCCGAGCTGATCCGCGCGAAAAAACTGACCGTTACCCGTCAGACGCCGGAAATGACCCAGCCGGAAATCATCGATATCGGCCAGGTAGGCGAAGTGATCGGCATCAACACCGACCTGCTGAACCTGCTGGTCAAGGGTGACTTCATCCCGGTGATCGCGCCGATCGGCGTGGGTGCGAACGGTGAGTCCTACAACATCAATGCCGACCTCGTCGCCGGCAAGGTCGCCGAGGCGCTGAAGGCTGAAAAGCTGATGCTGCTGACTAACATCGCCGGCCTGATGGACAAGGAAGGCAAGGTGCTGACCGGCTTGACCACTCAACAGGTGGACGAACTGATCGCCGACGGCACCATCTACGGCGGCATGCTGCCGAAGATCCGTTGCGCGCTGGAAGCAGTGCAAGGCGGCGTTGGCAGCTCGCTGATCCTTGATGGCCGTGTACCGAATGCAATCCTGCTGGAAATCTTTACCGATACAGGTGTGGGTACGCTGATCAGCAACCGCAAGCGCCCTTAAAACGCTGAAAACAAAAAGCCCCGCTCAACTTGGTTGAGCGGGGCTTTTTTATGGTTCGGCGATTACTGAACGCCGAACTGCTCGCGGTACGCCTTAACTGCCGGCAAGTGCTGCTTGAGCTGCGGATCATCTTCCAGGAACTGCAACACCTGGTTCAACGAAACGATGCTTACCACCGGAATACCGAAATCACGCTCCACTTCCTGGATCGCCGACAACTCACCGTTGCCGCGCTCCTGGCGGTTCAGCGCGATCAGCACGCCAGCAGCCTTGGCGCCGTCTTGGGAAGCGATAATCTGCATCACTTCACGGATGGCGGTGCCGGCGGTGATTACGTCGTCAATGATCAGCACGTCGCCGGTCAGCGGCGCGCCCACCAGGCTGCCGCCTTCGCCATGAGCCTTGGCTTCCTTGCGGTTGAAGCACCATGGCAGATCGCGCCCATGGTGTTCCGCCAGGGCCACGGCTGTTGCAGCTGCCAGGGGGATACCCTTGTAGGCCGGGCCAAACAGCACGTCGAAGGAAATACCGCTTTCAACAATGGCTGCCGCGTAGAAACGCCCCAACTGAGCCAGGGCCGAACCCGAGTTGAACAAGCCCGCATTGAAGAAGTACGGACTGGTGCGCCCGGACTTGAGGGTGAACTCACCGAAGCGCAAAACCCCGCGATCGATGGCAAAACGAATGAAATCGCGTTGATACGCCTGCATGAAAAAAGCCTCAGATACCACGGATTTAGCTAATTAGGTAGACGGCGTGTATCATACACGCACGCGATTTTTGGGGCCATTTATGCGGATCATCAGTGTGAACGTTAATGGTATTCAGGCTGCAGTCGAGCGTGGTTTGCTCAGTTGGCTGCAAGCTCAGAATGCCGACGTCATCTGCCTGCAGGACACCCGCGCCTCCGCCTTTGAACTGGACGACCCAGCCTTCCAACTGGATGGCTACTTCCTTTATGCCTGCGATGCCGAAGTGCCCACCCAAGGTGGCGTGGCTTTGTACTCGCGGTTGCAACCCAAGGCGGTCATCAGCGGCCTCGGCTTCGAGACAGCCGACCGCTACGGGCGCTACCTGCAAGCCGATTTCGACAAGGTCAGCATCGCGACCTTGCTGCTTCCTTCGGGGCAGAACGGCGATGAAGACTTGAACCAGAAGTTCAAGCTAATGGACGATTTCGCCCGTTATCTGGATAAACAGCGGCGTAAACGTCGCGAGTACATTTACTGTGGCTCGCTGTACGTGGCGCAACAAAAGCTGGATATCAAGAACTGGCGCGACAGCCAGCAATCCCCAGGTTTCCTGGCGCCGGAACGGGCCTGGATGGACGAGATTGTCGGCAACATGGGCTATGTGGATGCCCTTCGTGAAGTCAGCCGCGAAGGCGACCAGTACAGCTGGTGGCCAGACAATGAACAGGCTGAAATGCTCAACCTGGGCTGGCGCTTCGACTACCAGTTGCTGACCCCAGGTCTGCGCCGGTTCGTACGCAGTGCACGTTTGCCGCGCCAGCCGCGTTTCTCGCAGCACGCGCCGCTGATCGTGGACTACGACTGGACACTGACCATCTAAGGTCTTTCTCCAGGCACAAAAAAACCGACATCGCTGTCGGTTTTTTTGTGGGCGATCACTATTTGACCAAACGCCAGGTCCATGGGTATCGGTAGGCTGTGCCGTTGTTGGCTTTAACGCCGCCAATGATCGTCAGCACCAGCGCCGCAACCACGAGCACCAACATCAACACAAAGCCGATCACCACAAACCCCAGCACCATGCAGACCAGCCAGGCGATGGCCACTGTGATCTGGAAATTCAGGGCTTCCTTGCCCTGATCATCGATAAGCGGGTCCATATCCTTCTTGATCTGCCACACGATCAACGGCCCCAAAAGGCTGCCAAAGGGGAATACCAACCCCAGAAACGCCGCGAAGTGACACAACATCGCCCATTGGCGAACTTCCTTGGTCGGTGCCGGAACCGGCAATTGACTGTCACTCATGGCGCTTCTCCTTGAAGTCAGCTTAGTCAGCCAGTGCGGCGTTCTGCAGTTCGAAGATCTCGGTCATGCCTTTCTGGGCTAGGGCCAGCATGGCGTTCAGCTCGGCCGGCTGGAATGGCGCGCCTTCAGCGGTGCCCTGCACTTCGATGAAACCACCGGTGCTGGTCATCACGACGTTCAGGTCAGTCTCGGCAGCCGAATCTTCCAGATAGTCCAGGTCCAGCACAGGCTCGCCCTGGTACATACCCACCGATACAGCGGCAATCATTTGCTTGAGCGGGTCGCCGCCTTTCAGGCCGCCACGTTTCTTGATCACTTTCAGTGCGTCGACCAAGGCCACCATCGCGCCAGTGATGGATGCAGTGCGGGTGCCGCCATCGGCCTGGATCACGTCGCAGTCGACGTAAAGGGTCACGTCGCCCAGCTTGGACATGTCCAGGGCTGCACGCAGGGAGCGACCGATCAGGCGCTGGATTTCCAGGGTGCGGCCGCCTTGCTTGCCACGGCTGGCTTCACGCTGGTTACGTTCGCCGGTGGCGCGCGGCAGCATGCCGTATTCGGCGGTCAACCAACCCTGGCCCTGGCCTTTAAGGAAACGCGGCACGCCATTTTCAACGCTGACGGTGCAGATAACCTTGGTATCGCCAAACTCGACCAGTACAGATCCCTCGGCGTGTTTGGTGTAGTTGCGGGTGATGCGGATCGAGCGGAGCTGATCGGCAACGCGACCACTTGGACGTTTCATAGGGGATACCTGTACTGAGGACGAAAAACTGCCGAGCATTATAGAGCCGCGAGCCGATTCGGGGCACTTCTAAAAATCTGGTTACGAATGGTCAGCCTATCGCCCATTGTTTGGGCGCACTCGCCCCACTGCGCTACAATCCTGCGCCTTCGCAGCCTGTCGGCTTCAATTTACCCATCAGCCCGTGTTTGCGGGACTGCATCGCGAGGTACCTCCATGGTGCACAGCATGACCGCCTTCGCCCGCGTCGAAAAAGCAGGCGCCCAAGGCACCCTGAGCTGGGAACTGCGCTCGGTCAACAGCCGCTACCTGGAGCCGCACCTGCGCCTGCCGGAATCCTTCCGCGACCTCGAAGGCGCCGTGCGTGAGGCACTGCGCCAGGGCATCTCCCGCGGCAAGCTGGAATGCACCCTGCGCTTTACCGAAGAAACCACCGGCAAGCCGCTGCAGGTAGACCGCGAGCGCGCCGCGCAACTGGTCGCTGCCGCCGAAACCATCGCCGGCCTGATCAAGCAGCCCGCAGCGCTGAACCCTCTGGAAGTGCTGGCTTGGCCCGGCGTGCTGGTGGCCGACGCCTCCGATCCGCAAGCCCTCAATGCCGAAGCCCTCGCCCTGTTTAATCAGGGCTTGAAGGAGCTCAAGGCCGGCCGCGAACGCGAAGGTGCCGAACTGGCACGCCTGATCAACGAGCGCCTGACTTCGATCGAAGCAGACGTGGTCATCTTGCGCGAGCTGGTGCCGCAGATGCTCGCCACCCAACGTCAGAAGGTTCTCGACCGCTTCACCGACATGAAGGCCGACCTCGACCCGACGCGCCTGGAGCAGGAAATGGTCCTGCTGGCCCAAAAGAGCGACGTCGCCGAAGAGCTGGACCGCTTGAGCACCCACATCCTCGAAGTGCGTCGCGTGCTCAAATCCGGCGGCGCCGCCGGTCGGCGCCTGGACTTCCTGATGCAGGAACTCAACCGCGAAGCCAATACACTCGGCTCCAAGGCATTTGACCCGCGCAGCACCACGGCTGCCGTCAACCTCAAAGTGTTGATCGAGCAAATGCGCGAACAAGTACAGAATATTGAGTAAGGCAACCTACATGACCCACAGCACCGGCACCCTTTACATCATTTCCGCCCCTTCGGGCGCGGGCAAGAGCAGCCTGGTCAAGGCCCTGACCGACGCTGACGAGCAGATTCGCATCTCGGTCTCCCACACCACCCGTGCCATGCGCCCGGGCGAGGTGAACGGCGTGCACTACCACTTCGTCGAGCGTACCGAGTTCGTCAAAATGATTGAGCACGGCGACTTCTTGGAGCGTGCCGAAGTGTTCGGCAACCTCTATGGCACTTCGCAGAGCCACCTGCAGCAGACCTTGGACGAAGGCCACGACCTGATCCTGGAAATCGACTGGCAGGGCGCCGAGCAAGTTCGCCAGCTAATGCCCAAGGCACGCTCGATCTTCATCCTGCCGCCGTCGCTCGAAGCCTTGCATCAGCGCCTGACCAATCGTGGTCAGGACAGTGACGAGATCATCGAAGGCCGCATGCGTGAAGCCGTCAGTGAAATGAGTCACTACGTCGACTACGACTACCTGATCATTAACGACGATTTTTCCCACGCACTGGACGACCTGAAGGCGATTTTCCGCACGAATCAGCTCCAGCAAAAGCGTCAACAGCAGCGTTTCGGCAAATTACTGGCCGAACTGCTTGGCTGATTGGGTCTTCCCAAAACGGCTGTAAGGGCTTTACATTGGCCCTTGTAGCGGTTTTGCGAGGGCCTGCGAAAAATCAGCGCTTCCCTAAACGCTGGTGATTTTTTAAACTGCTCAGTCCGCTCGCCCAACCGGGCAGCGCGCATCTTGCATTCGCTCCGAGGAATATCATGGCCCGCGTAACCGTTGAAGACTGCCTAGACCACGTGGCAAACCGCTTTGAGCTGGTCATGCTCTCTACCAAGCGTGCCCGTCAACTGGCCACTGGCGGCAAAGAGCCCCTGGTCCAGTGGGAAAACGACAAACCTACCGTTGTAGCCCTGCGTGAAATCGCTGAAGGCCTGATGAGCTACGAGTTCATCGCCAACGCTGAGATCGTTGAAGACGAACCGCTGTTTGCAGCGTTCGAGGACGAGTCCAACGAGGCCGTCTAAGCCTATGCCTGGTCGACGTAGCACGGCGCGGAGTCACAGCCTTCGGCAGGAGTTCACACTTTGCCGAGCATAGACGCCCTCGCCGATCGCTTATCGACCTACCTCGGCCCCGACCAGGTTAACCTGGTCCGCCGAGCGTATTTCTACGCCGAACAAGCCCACGACGGCCAACGCCGCCGAAGCGGTGAGGCGTACGTCACCCATCCTCTTGCGGTGGCGAATATCCTGGCCGACATGCACATGGACCATCAGAGCCTGATGGCCGCGATGCTGCATGACGTGATCGAAGACACCGGTATTGCCAAGGAAGCGCTCAGCGCGCAATTTGGCGAAACCGTGGCCGAACTGGTCGACGGGGTCAGCAAACTGACCCAGATGAACTTCGAAACCAAGGCTGAAGCCCAGGCGGAAAACTTCCAGAAGATGGCCATGGCCATGGCCCGAGACATCCGGGTGATCTTGGTCAAGCTGGCCGACCGGCTGCACAACATGCGCACGCTGGAAGTGCTGTCCGGCGAAAAACGTCGGCGCATCGCCAAGGAAACCCTGGAAATCTATGCGCCCATCGCCAACCGGCTGGGCATGCACGCCATTCGTATCGAGTTCGAAGACCTCGGCTTCAAGGCCATGCACCCGATGCGTTCGGCGCGCATCTACCAAGCGGTCAAGCGTGCCCGTGGCAACCGCAAGGAAATCGTCAACAAGATCGAAGAGTCGCTAAGCCATTGCCTGGCGATCGACGAAATCGAGGGCGAAGTCAGCGGGCGGCAGAAGCACATCTACGGCATCTACAAGAAGATGCGCGGCAAGCGTCGGGCCTTCAACGAGATAATGGACGTGTACGCGTTCCGGATCATCGTCGACAAGGTTGATACCTGTTACCGCGTGCTGGGCGCTGTACATAATTTGTACAAACCCCTGCCGGGCCGCTTCAAAGACTACATCGCGATTCCCAAGGCCAACGGCTATCAGTCACTGCATACCACGCTGTTCGGTATGCATGGCGTGCCGATAGAAATCCAGATCCGCACCCGCGAAATGGAAGAGATGGCCAACAACGGCATCGCCGCCCACTGGCTGTACAAGTCCAGTGGCGACGAGCAGCCAAAAGGCACCCATGCCCGCGCCCGCCAATGGGTCAAAGGCGTGTTGGAAATGCAGCAACGTGCTGGCAACTCCCTGGAATTCATTGAAAGCGTGAAGATTGACCTGTTCCCGGACGAGGTCTACGTGTTCACGCCCAAAGGCCGGATCATGGAGCTGCCCAAAGGCTCCACGGCGGTCGACTTCGCTTACGCGGTGCATACCGACGTGGGCAACAGCTGCATCGCCTGCCGGATCAACCGTCGCCTTGCCCCACTGTCCGAGCCGCTGCAAAGCGGCTCAACCGTGGAGATTGTCAGCGCGCCTGGCGCACGCCCGAACCCGGCGTGGCTCAACTTCGTGGTCACCGGCAAGGCGCGTACGCACATCCGTCACGCCCTCAAACTGCAGCGCCGCTCCGAGTCCATCAGCCTCGGCGAACGCCTACTGAACAAGGTGCTCAACGGTTTCGACAGTGCTCTGGATAAGATCCCGCAGGAGCGTGTGCAAGCGATGCTCCACGAGTATCGCCAGGAAACCGTCGAAGACTTACTGGAAGATATCGGCCTGGGCAACCGCATGGCTTACGTGGTCGCCCGCCGCCTGCTTGGCGAAGGCGAGCAGTTGCCAAGCCCCGAAGGCCCACTGGCAATTCGCGGCACCGAGGGCCTGGTACTCAGCTACGCCAAGTGCTGCACGCCGATCCCGGGCGACCCTATTGTCGGCCACCTGTCCGCAGGCAAAGGCATGGTCGTGCACCTGGACAACTGCCGCAACATCACCGAAATACGCCACAACCCGGAAAAATGCATCCAGCTCTCGTGGGCCAAGGATGTCACCGGCGAATTCAACGTTGAGCTGCGGGTGGAGCTGGAACACCAGCGCGGCCTGATCGCCTTGCTGGCCAGCAGCGTCAACGCGGCCGACGGCAATATCGAGAAAATCAGCATGGACGAACGCGATGGTCGCATCAGCGTTGTCCAACTGGTGGTCAGCGTGCACGACCGCGTGCACCTGGCCCGCGTGATCAAGAAGCTGCGTGCCTTGACCGGCGTGATCCGCATCACCCGCATGCGCGCATAGCTGTTCAGATAAGTCATCGCCCCATTACAAGGAGTCATTCATGACCAAGACTGTTATCACCAGCGACAAGGCCCCGGCCGCCATCGGTACTTACTCCCAGGCAATCAAGGCGGGCAACACTGTCTACATGTCCGGCCAGATCCCCCTGGACCCGAAGACCATGGAACTGGTGGAAGGCTTCGAAGCACAGACCGTGCAAGTTTTCGAGAACCTCAAGTCCGTCGCCGAAGCTGCCGGCGGTTCGTTCAAGGACATCGTCAAGCTGAACATCTTTCTTACCGACCTGAGCCATTTCGCCAAGGTCAACGAGATCATGGGCAAGTACTTCGAACAGCCTTACCCAGCCCGCGCCGCCATCGGCGTTGCTGCTCTGCCAAAGGGCGCGCAGGTTGAGATGGACGCGATTCTGGTCATCGAGTAAAACACCCGGCGCAGCCCTCACAGGCCGCGCCGACTTCGTTTTAAAAGGATTTCATGATGCGCAAAGCGCTTGTAGCCACTTCGTTGCTCGCCCTGATGCTCGGCGGCTGCGCCAGCAACCCGGCCGACCTGGATGTGAGCGGCACCTGGATCAACCAGGTCGCCATCGATGCGGCAGCCAAAGGCGGCCCTTTGCGCGAAGCACTGCAGAGCTTTGGCCCGAACCTCGAGTGGGAGGTCAACTCCAAGGCGGCGCAGGCGCGCTACTACAACGGTTTTGAGGTTGCCGAAGGCAAGCTGCTCGGCGAGCAATCCGGCGCCTGGAGCGTGGATTTCTACGGCAGCTCCGCCACTGAGCTCAAGCGCAAAGGCAAACAACTGCTGCAAGTGGCGAACGACAATGAGCCCGAACAGCTGTTTGCTCGCGCCAAAGATCCAGCCCCGGAAGGCGCGCCGCTGGGCGCGAACTTCGAACGTGCGCTGTATGCGGCCTATATGGGCGGCGACTGGAAGATCACCGACGGCTTCGGCAGCGGGGCCACGGTGCAATTCCAGTCTGACGGCAAAGTCGCCGGCTTACCGGGCGTCGATCGGTACTCACTGTGCCTGGCAGGTGATTGCGCATCCATGAGCGGCGGCTACGACAGCATGTGGCTGCAACTCAACGGCGTGGGTAACCCATGGATTTTTGCCCGCAAAGGCAAACAGCTGGAAATTTTCCAGGCGATCAACACTGCACAGACCGATGAGGTGCCTTCGTTTACGCCTGGGCCACGTCAGTGGTTACTGGAAAAATAGTGATACAGAACAAAGGAGCCCAAAGGCTCCTTTTTCTTTAGCCTGCGCCACGGTTTCTTACCCTCAGAGATGGCTCCATGCGCGCATTGCTTACCTTCGGCCTGCTACTGCTTGGCGGATGCACCCATACGTCGCCGAAAACGGATATCAGCGGCATCTGGATCAACCAGACAATCCTTGATGCCGCTGCGTTGAGCCAATCGCTGAACACTCAGGGCTCAAATCTGGAATGGAATATCGATATCCACGCCGGCAAGGCGCAGGTGAGCAGCGGCTTCGAAATGGCCGAAGGCAACCTGTTGCAAACATCCCCTGACGCCTGGACCGTCGACTATGGCGGCTATAGCAGTGACGCACTGCGCCTCGACGGCAAACAGCTCATCCAACTGGGCAAAGAGCATATGAAGGAACAGGTGTTCAGCCGCCCTATCGACACCGCTAAAACCGAAGAAAGGTGGGGCAGCACTTTCAGGAGGGCCCTGAACGCCGCTTACGTGGGTGGAAAATGGCGCATCATCGAGGGGCCAGGAACAGGTGAAACTGTAACGTTCGCTGCGGATGGCCAGGTCTCAGGGCTTGCAAAAACGGACAGATACGAACTATGCCTGGACGGTGACTGCGCCTCCCAAGGCGCAGGCAATAACACCCTTTTCCTGACCAATGGAGACGTCGGTAATACCTGGATCTTCGTGCGCAAGGGCAAGCAGATGGAAATCCTCCAGGCAATCAACGGCGCGCAAAGCGACGAAATACCCACGTTCACGCCCGGCCCGCGCCAATGGCTGCTAGAACAGCAATAACACAGATCCAACGGTGGGGAGGGGCTTCAGCCTTTTAGAATGGCCGCATACCCTTCTCGATAGCTCGGATACGTCGGCACCCAACCCAGCGCTTTGATGCGAGCATTGCTGCATTGCTTGCTACCAGCACGCCGCACGCTGGCGTCCTCGGACCACTCCGTTACGCCCAGGTAGTCACGCAACCAGGCCACCACCTCGGCCAAGGGAGCCGGCGCATCGTCGACGCCGATATAGATTTTATCCAGCGAACCGCCCTGCTCCACATGGCGCAACAAGAAGGCCAGCAAACCCGCCGCGTCGTCCGCGTGAATGCGGTTGCCATATAAAGGTGGATCGATCGCCACGCGATAACCCTGGCGTACCTGGGTCAGAAGCCACTCGCGGCCCGGACCGTAAATGCCGGTCAGACGCACAATGCTCGCAGGAATGCCGCTATTGAGTGCGACCTGTTCGGCCTCCAGCATGACCTGCCCGGAATAGCCCTTCGCCTTGGTTTCAGAGGTTTCGTCGACCCACTCGCCATTCAGTTGCCCATATACGCTACTGCTGGATACAAACAACAAATGCTTGGGTTCCTGACCGTAATCTTTTAGCCACTCCAACACATGCTGCAATCCTTGCACGTAGGCCGCGCGATAACCGGCCTCATCGTGATCCGTCGCGGCAGCGCAATACACCAGGTAATCCACCCCGCCAATAGGCCAGGTGTCGGGGCAATCCTTGTTGAAGAGGTCGCCGGCAATGCCGATCACGCCGTTGGGCAAACGCGAAATGTCGCGTCGCAGGCCATAAACCTCCCATTCCGAGGCCAGCAATTGGCTAGCCAGGCGACTACCCACATCGCCGCATCCGGCAATCACAACAGAAGGTGCAGACATCACAAAACTCCATTCTCAAAGGTCTAGGTTAGCCTTCTCGGCTGACCAGCGGCCAGAAAAAGCACAAATAAAGTTACTGTATTACTTTTGTTAACAAGAATTACTTGCAATAATGACCGCCCATTTGTCCTCGGCCGCCTAGGGTCTGGTAGGACGATCACTCATTTTTTCTTCTCAGGTCCGGCCAGCATGACACGTAATACCACCCCCGCTTCGCCAACCAAGCTTCACAGCCCGTCCCGCGCCTGGCGCGCGATTGCTGCGATGCTGTTCAGCGTGCTGCTGGCGCCGACCGCCGCATTCGCTGATGCCAACGCCCCAGCCACGCCGGCGGCCGTCGAGCAAAACGCTGCTGCCCCGGCCGCTCCAGCCGCCACCGATCCAGCCCAGGCTGCTGCCCCAGCCGCCACCGACGAAACTGGCGTCGTGCTGGAAGAAGACAACACTCTGGGCATGGCCCATGACCTGTCGCCGTGGGGCATGTACCAGAACGCAGACGTCGTGGTGAAAGCCGTGATGATCGGCCTGGCCATAGCCTCGATCATCACGTGGACCATCTGGATCGCCAAAGGCTTCGAGTTGCTGGGTGCCAAGCGCCGTCTGCGTACTGAAATCGTCCACCTGAAAAAGGCCACTACCCTCAAGGAAGCCAGCGAGAGCGCGACCAAAAAGGGCACCCTGGCCAATACCTTAGTGCATGACGCACTGGAAGAAATGCGCCTGTCGGCCAACACCCGTGAAAAGGAAGGCATCAAGGAGCGCGTGGCGTTCCGCCTGGAGCGACTGGTAGCAGCCTGCGGCCGTAACATGAGCAGCGGCACCGGCGTACTCGCCACCATCGGTTCCACCGCGCCGTTCGTCGGTCTGTTCGGTACCGTGTGGGGCATCATGAACAGCTTTATCGGCATCGCTAAAACCCAGACCACCAACCTCGCCGTCGTTGCCCCGGGCATCGCCGAAGCCCTGCTGGCAACCGCCCTGGGCCTGGTTGCTGCAATTCCTGCGGTGGTGATCTACAACGTCTTCGCCCGTTCGATTGCCGGCTATAAAGCCCAGGTATCCGACGCGTCGGCAGAAGTCCTGCTGCTGGTCAGCCGCGACCTCGATCACCTGCCTACCGAGCGCAGCTCGCAACCGCACATGGTGAAAGTGGGGTAATCGGCCATGGGCCTGCATTTGAATCAAGGCGACGATGAACTCGTCGAGAACCACGAAATCAACGTCACGCCGTTTATCGACGTAATGCTGGTACTGCTGATCATCTTCATGGTGGCCGCTCCCTTGGCCACCGTGGATATCAAGGTCGACCTGCCCGCGTCCAGCGCCAAGCCTGCGCCGCGGCCCGAGAAACCGGTGTTTCTCAGCGTCAAGGCGGACCAACGCCTGTTCCTGGGCGAAGAAGAAGTCAAAGCTGAAACCTTGGGCCAGGTCCTCGACGCCAAGACCCAAGGCAAGAAAGACACGACGATCTTCTTCCAGGCCGACAAGGGCGTGGACTACGGCGACCTGATGAGCGTGATGGATGCCCTGCGGGCAGCCGGCTACCTCAAGGTAGGCTTGGTCGGACTTGAGACGGCAGCCAAGAAATGATCACGACGCGCCACAAACTGACGCGTTATGGCACCAGCCTTGCCGTCGTGCTGGGCGTGCACGCCGTCGCGATTGCTATCGCGCTCCATTGGTCGGCGCCGCGCACTGTGCAGCTGCCGCCGGCCGCCATGGTCATTGACCTGGCGCCGATGCCAGCACCGCCGCCACCGGCTCCACCGAAGGTGGTCACGCCACCGCAACCGCCCGCACCGGTGGAAGAGTTGCCTTTGCCGAAACTGGCCGAGGCACCCAAGCCGACGATCCAGGTGCCCAAGCCGGTCAAGCCCAAGCCCAAACCTCAGCCGCCCAAGCCGGTAGAGAAAAAGATCGAGCCACCCAAGGAGAAACCTTCCGAGGATCCGCCGAGCGATGCTCCGCCGACCAAAGCGCCGGCCGAAAAATCGGCGCAGCCGGCTCCAGGCCCGTCGCCGCAGCAGCTTGCAGCCAAGGCCTCTTGGGAAGGCACCCTGCTGGCGCATTTGCAGAAGTACAAAAAGTACCCGCCAGGTGCCCAGGCCCGTGGCAAGGAAGGCCTGAACCGCTTGCGCTTCGTGGTCGATGCCGAAGGCAACGTGCTGTCCTACGAGTTGGTGGGCCGCTCCGGCAACGCTGACCTGGACCGTGCAACCCTGGACATGATCCGTCGTGCCCAACCGCTGCCCAAGCCACCGGCCGACATGGTGAAAAGCGGCAGTGTCGAGATCGTTGCACCGTTCGTGTACAACATCGAAAAGCGTCGCCGCTGATATGACTGTGGCAAGGGGCAACCCTTGCCATTCTCAGCAAACAGCAAAATCCCCCGCTCAATCCCCAACAAACTTCTGATAACGTGCGTCTATCGATTGCAGCCGGTATGCTTGGCCCGCAACTTCATGGACGCCTGCTATGACTCTTACAGAATTACGCTACATCGTTACCCTCGCCCAAGAGCAGCACTTCGGCCATGCGGCCGAGCGTTGCCACGTCAGCCAGCCGACGTTGTCGGTGGGCGTGAAAAAGCTTGAAGACGAACTCGGTGTGCTGATTTTCGAGCGCAGCAAAAGCGCCGTGCGCCTTACCCCGGTGGGTGAAGGCATTGTTGCCCAGGCCCAGAAAGTCCTGGAACAAGCGCAAAGCATTCGCGAGCTGGCCCAGGCCGGTAAGAACCAGCTGACCGCTCCGCTGAAAGTCGGCGCCATCTACACCGTCGGCCCGTACCTGTTCCCGCACCTGATCCCGCAACTGCACCGCGTCGCACCGCAGATGCCGCTGTATATCGAAGAAAACTTCACCCACGTGCTGCGCGACAAACTGCGCAACGGCGAGCTGGACGCGATCATCATCGCCCTGCCGTTCAACGAGGCCGACGTGCTCACGCTGCCGCTCTACGACGAGCCGTTCTACGTGCTGATGCCCGCCTCCCACCCGTGGACGCAGAAAGACACCATCGACGCTGGCCTGCTCAATGACAAGAGCCTGCTGCTGCTTGGCGAGGGCCACTGCTTCCGCGACCAAGTGCTGGAAGCCTGCCCGACGCTGACCAAAGGCAACGACGGCGCCAAGCACACCACCGTGGAATCCAGCTCCCTGGAAACCATTCGCCATATGGTCGCTTCCGGCCTGGGCATTTCGATCCTGCCGCTGTCAGCGGTGGATAGCCATCACTACGCCCCCGGCGTTATTGCAGTACGCCCGCTCACACCTCCGGTGCCCTTCCGCACCGTGGCAATCGCCTGGCGTGCCAGCTTCCCACGGCCTAAAGCCATTGAGATCCTCGCCGACTCGATCCGCCTCTGTTCGGTGGCCAAGCCGCCTGCTGCGAGCTAAGTAGCCGTATGACTGAGCTGTCGCAGGTGTCGGTGACGGCACTCAAGGGTGTCGGTGAAGCCATGGCCGAGAAGCTGGCCAAGGTCGGGCTGGAAAATCTCCAGGACGTATTGTTCCACCTGCCCTTGCGGTATCAGGACCGCACCCGCGTGGTGCCCATCGGCCAGTTGCGCCCAGGGCAAGACGCTGTAGTGGAAGGCACCGTCAGCGGGGCCGACGTGGTCATGGGCAAGCGCCGCAGCCTGGTCGTGCGCCTGCAGGACGGCACCGGCGGTCTGAGCCTGCGCTTCTACCATTTCAGCAACGCGCAGAAGGAAGGCCTCAAACGCGGCACACGCGTGCGCTGCTATGGCGAGGCGCGACCCGGTGCCTCGGGCCTGGAGATTTACCATCCGGAATACCGCGCGATCACCGGCGACGAACCGCCTCCGGTGGACACCACCCTCACGCCGATCTACCCGCTCACCGAAGGCCTGACCCAGCAACGCCTGCGCCAACTGTGCACGCAGACCCTGACCATGCTCGGCCCGAAAAGCCTGCCCGACTGGCTCCCACTGGAGCTGGCTCGCGACTACCAACTGGCGCCGCTGGACGACGCAATTCGCTACCTGCATCACCCGCCGGCCGACGCCGACGTCGACGAGTTGGCCCTGGGTCACCACTGGGCCCAGCACCGCCTGGCCTTCGAAGAACTGCTCACTCATCAACTGTCCCAGCAGCGCCTGCGCGAAAGCATGCGTTCCCTGCGCGCCCCAGCGATGCCCAAGGCCACGCGCCTGCCTGCGCAATACCTGGCCAATCTTGGCTTCGCGCCGACCGGTGCCCAGCAACGTGTAGGCAATGAAATCGCCTACGACCTCAGCCAAAAAGAGCCCATGCTCCGGTTGATTCAGGGTGACGTGGGTGCAGGCAAGACAGTGGTCGCCGCCCTCGCCGCCTTGCAGGCGCTGGAAGCCGGTTACCAAGTGGCGCTGATGGCACCCACCGAGATTCTCGCCGAGCAGCACTTCATCACCTTCAAGCGCTGGCTCGAACCCTTGGGCCTGGAAGTCGCGTGGCTGGCGGGCAAGCTCAAGGGCAAGAACCGCGCAGCGGCACTGGAGCAGATCGCCGGCGGCGCCCCGATGGTGGTGGGCACCCATGCGCTGTTTCAGGAGGAGGTGAAGTTCAAGAACCTGGCCCTGGTGATCATCGACGAACAACACCGCTTCGGCGTGCAGCAGCGCCTGGCCCTGCGCCAGAAAGGCGTGGGCGGTCGCATGAACCCGCACCAGTTGATCATGACCGCCACGCCGATCCCGCGCACCCTGGCCATGAGTGCCTACGCCGACCTCGACACCTCGATCCTCGACGAACTGCCGCCCGGCCGCACCCCGGTCAACACCGTGCTGGTCACCGATACCCGGCGTGTCGAAGTGATCGAACGGGTACGCGGCGCTTGTGCCGAAGGGCGCCAGGCTTACTGGGTGTGCACGCTGATCGAAGAGTCTGAAGAACTGACCTGCCAGGCCGCCGAGACCACCTATGAAGACCTCACCAGTGCCCTCGGCGAACTCAAGGTCGGGCTGATCCACGGGCGCATGAAGCCCGCCGAAAAAGCCGCCGTGATGGCCGATTTCAAGGCCGGCAATCTTCAACTGCTGGTGGCCACCACGGTGATCGAAGTCGGTGTGGACGTGCCCAACGCCAGCCTGATGATCATCGAAAACCCCGAGCGCCTGGGCCTGGCGCAACTGCACCAACTGCGCGGCCGCGTCGGCCGGGGCAGCGCGGCCAGCCACTGCGTGCTGCTGTATCACCCGCCGCTGTCGCAGATCGGTCGCCAGCGTCTGGGCATCATGCGCGAGACCAACGACGGGTTCGTCATTGCCGAAAAAGACCTCGAACTGCGCGGTCCCGGCGAAATGCTCGGCACCCGCCAGACCGGCCTGCTGCAATTCAAAGTCGCCGACCTCATGCGCGACGCCGACCTGCTGCCAGCCGTGCGCGATGCGGCACAGGCCCTGATGGAGCGCTGGCCGGATCACGTCAGCCCGCTGTTGGATCGCTGGCTACGCCATGGGCAGCAATACGGCCAAGTGTGACGCCTGACTCACTTAAGCGACCTACAAATGTATCAAGCTGGTTATACTCCGATGACTGTAAGAAATTGGATCAGGCCATGTCAGAAGTTGCCCTCGCCACAGCCCCGCTGACCGCCCCACCGGTCATCCGGGCTCTGCTCGCAAAGCTCGCCATCCCCTACACGGAAGTTGCTGAACACCCTGGCCTGAATCCTGCGCAAAAGGTGCAGGCTGTGCTGCTGGAAGATGCGGTGGGTGCACTGATGGTGCTGTTCCCCCAAAACCAGTTGCTCGACCTCAACCGCCTCGCCGAACTCACCGGTCGCCGCCTCATCGCGGTGTCGCCGGATCGCGTCAAGCGTATGCTGGACAAGCATGAGCTGAGCCTGCTGCCAGGCCTGCCGGCACTCACCAGCTCGCCGTGCCTGTACGAAGGCAGCCTGCTCGACGAGCCGAGCCTGCTGGTGCATTCGGGCGAGCCAGGGCTGCTGCTGGAGATCGCCAGCGATGCGTTCAAGACCATGCTCACCAAAGCCAGCGCCGCAAACTTCGGCGAGCCGCTGAGTAATATCCGACCGAACCTCGACCGCCCCAATGATGACCGTGAGGAAATCACCCAGGCGATGCAGGCGTTCACCGCTCGCCGTATCCAGCAGCGCCTGGAAGCGACCATCGAGATTCCACCACTGGCTGACACCGCGCAGAAGATCATCAAGCTGCGCGTCGACCCTAACGCCACCATCGACGACATCACCGGCGTGGTCGAGACCGACCCGGCCTTGGCGGCCCAAGTGGTCAGTTGGGCCGCGTCACCGTACTACGCGTCGCCCGGCAAGATCCGTTCAGTAGAAGACGCCATCGTGCGCGTACTGGGTTTCGATCTGGTGATCAACCTGGCACTGGGCTTGGCCCTCGGCAAGACCTTGAGCCTGCCCAAAGACCACCCTCACCAGGCCACGCCGTACTGGCACCAGTCGATCTACACCGCCGCCGTGATCGAAGGCCTGACCCGTGCCATGCCCCGCGCCCAGCGCCCGGAAGCAGGCCTGACCTACCTGGCCGGCCTGCTGCATAACTTCGGTTACCTGCTGTTGGCCCACGTGTTCCCGCCGCACTTCTCGCTGATCTGCCGCCACCTGGAGGTCAACCCGCATCTGTGCCACAGCTACGTGGAGCAACATTTGCTGGGCATCAGTCGCGAGCAGATCGGTGCCTGGTTGATGCGCTACTGGGACATGCCGGACGAACTGTCCACCGCCCTGCGCTTTCAGCACGACCCAACCTACGACGGCCAATATGCCGAATACCCGAATTTGGTTTGCCTGGCCGTGCGCCTGTTGCGCAGCCGAGGGATTGGCTCTGGGCCGGATGAGGCGATCCCGGATGCGTTGCTGGAGCGCCTGGGGTTGAGCCGTGACAAGGCTGAAGAAGTGGTGAGCAAGGTGCTGGATGCAGAAGTGCTGTTGCGTGAGTTGGCGTCCCAGTTCACTCAAAACTGAATCTGTCGCCTCTCAGATAGCTATCGGGGGCGGTGCGACTTGCCCCCGATGAATCCAACTTGGTTTCCCTGAACGCCTACTTCTTTTTCTTCGGCTTCAAATACTTGGTCAACCCCTGGAACCAGATCACCAGCGCCGGGTTGCCCTTGATCTGGATCGACTTGTCCTGAATCCCCGTCATGAACGCCAGTTGCTTGTTCTTTGCCTGCATCGTGGCGAAGCCGTACGCGGCATCTTTAAACGCAATGGCGAACGCCGGCGCAGGATGAACACCTGAGCGGCTGGTAATACGTTGGTCTTTGACGATGAAGTGACGGGCAACCTTGCCGTCGAGGGTCTGCAACTGGAACGCCAGGTCTTTATCACCCAACTGTTGCTGGAAGGCGGGATTGGTCCGGCTGGCTTTGCCCATCATCAGGCCCAGCACCCAGAGGAGAAGACGAAATTTCATAAACTCACAGACCTCGCAAAGGTGAACGGCTCGCGCAGTTTAGCGATTCTTTTGGGGAACGCCACTATCGCTTTTTAGTTCACCTCCTTGCGTTTTATTACTGCCACGCAATGACTGAACAGTCTAAATTCAGCCTCTAAAGTCCGCTCGGCCAATATCGCGTTGATTCCATTCCCGAATACCATGTATTCAAAAAAACTCTAATTACCTGTGAAGGATCACAGTATCCCTTGATCTGCACGCGCACTAGTCTGGCCCAGTACTAAACCTTAGAGAGTCTGTATAAAGGAGCGCGCCAGCATGACAACTAATACAACAACTCGAGCGGGACAAGTAAGGGTCAAAATCACACAGTCCGGTGCTACTCATCAATTTGTCTCACAAATCACCAGGGCTACGGTAAAAGACAACTATATGGTGATTTATGCCAGTCAGAATGCCTTTTCACCCTTTCGTATTTATTCCCTCGACGTGAAAGTCGCCCTGGGTGCCACGCCGGGTACTTATACGCTTGATGGTCAAGCGGGAAACATCGTCGGCCTGATCTATCTTCCGCCGGATACAAACTTGCTGAACTATTACCAAGACATTTCCGGTGAATTCAGACTCAAGGAGAACGCATCGTTGCAGCAGGTCGAGGGTAGCTTTGATTGCACCGTAAAAAGCGTAGGGTCTGGTGGTGAGGAAGCCGAGTTAACCGAGGGTGAGGTCACATTCAGCCAATCACTTGATACAGACACTAAGGGGTATCTGCGCGGCACCGTCGACCCGGATGGCTATACCTTTGACTCAACTATCCTGAGCATGCAGTTTGTAGAGCCTAAAAATCACCCGCACTTTCTCGAAGTGCTCGCGGTGACTGACAAGCACGGCGACAAGCGGGTTTACCTGCACATTCCAAAATCAAAACTAGGGGAAACGTCACTGCCAATTACCAACAACGAAAATGGGGAATCAGCGATTGCGACGTTATTATTTGCGGGCGTACACCGGGCTACCGAAGGAACCGTCACTTACACGTACGATGCCGACTCGCAAAGACTGAGCGGCCAACTGAGCTTCAAGGCTCTCGTTCCCGGCCAACCCACTGTCCAATTTGAAAACGGCAAATTTGATATCGCCGGGCTGACCCCGACGGCCTCATAGATACACAAAAACCGCCAGCCGATCATTCCACTATCGACTGGCGTTAATGCGTCAGGACAACGCGCCGCCCTTAAACGTTAGGGCAAGGCACCGGCGCCCAGTCGGCCAGGTTTGGATCGCGGCAGGTGCCTTCGATCTGCGCTTTACCGGCGCTGGCGACCTTCTTGCTCTCATCTTGCTTGGTCTGGGCAGTCTGGAAGGTTTTTTCGGTGCTCACTGCTTCTGTTGGGACCGTTGGAAGAGGCGGCTTCTTCGGCGGTTTAGTGCCTGTACCTTTCTTCTTGCCCTGTGTCACAACGGGTTTTGAATCGGCCTGGGCCACGGTGACCACGTCGGCACGCTGTACGCCAACCTGCTGCAGGTCTTTCTCATAAGCCTGGGTGTAGTTGTTCAGGTCTTCGCTGGCCTTGCCGTTGACTGCAACAATCAGGTCATTGGATTCCTTCAAGCCCGAGACGATTTCCGCCAGGCGCTTGCGGCCTTCGGTGTCGTTGACGGTCTTGGCCTTACGGTCAGCCACCAGCTTGGTGAACGCGCTCTGATAGCACTGTTGCGACGCTTTGGCATACGCGGTGCTGCGGTCGATGTCGGAGGCGCTTTTGTTTACGTCAGCCGCATACGAAGCAATGCGCTGGTTGTCGTCGGCGATCTGCTTCTGACGCTCGGTGTAGTAACCCGCCGCGCCGCCGGCGAGGGCGCCGCCCGCTGCGCCAATGGCAGCATTACGGCCGCGCTTTTCGGAGTCGCCGGTCAGGGCGCCCAGCAGTGCACCGCCGGCCGCGCCGATGGCCGCGCCGGTGACAACCGACTTGGTCATGTTCGAATCGGTGGCGCGCAAGTGCTGCACCGGCTCGTAGCAGTTGGGGTAGTACTCGACCTTGGTGCTGGACGCCACCTTGGAGGCCGGCGATGTGGCGCAGCCTGTCAGCACGGTGCTGAAGCCAGCGGCAATCAGCAACAGGTGACGCTTGGAAACCGCCTTACGGGAAAAAAGCATAGGTTGTGTTCTCTTCTAAGTTTGACTTGCCCAGCGCGGCAACTGCCGCCTGAGTCCCTTCCAAGCTCGCTATACAGCCAACGATCAAGACCGCTGACCGCTCGCTGCGAGCAATTCCTTCAAGATCGTCGCCGGGTCAGCCCGCTGTTGTTTGCGGTAGTTGCCGACATGGCGGACGAACAGTGTCGCGCGCGTCACCAGGCTCTTGCCGAGCACTGGCTTGCGATCCAACTCTTCCTTGATCCTTTGAAACTGCGCCTGGATCACCGCATCGGTGTAGCGCGTGCCCGTCGCCAAGTTATCGATGTAAATCGCGACCGCGCCGTCGAGGGCACTGCGGCCGTTGGCAATGGCCATATCAAACAGCTTCGCGCTGGCCTCATCCTTATTGTCCAGAGACTGTTGGCGGCTCTTCTGCAGGTTGGCCAGGCGGATGTTGTAGTTGCTGATGGTCTCAGCCACCAATGCAGCCGACTGAATCAGGTTGCCCGCCGCTTCTTCGCGTTGCTGGGCGATCAGCGAGACGTTGCGCTTGAGCTCTTCGTTAACCAGCCCCAATTCGGCTTGCAGCTTGGGGTCGACGCTGGCGGCGATGATGCTGTCCAGGCGTTTGGTCGGGTCTTGGGCGTCATCGATGGCGTCGGTCAGCGCGGCCAGGCGCCCTTCCTTTTGCCACTGCGCAAACAACTCCTTGTAACGTGAACGCGGGGCCGACAACGCACCAATTGCCACGCGGAAACCGGTGGTTTCATTGCTTTGCTCGGTGCCGTCGGCGGCGAAAAGCGGGTATTCGCGGCGCATGCCAGTGAACAGCGTGCCCTCGCCTTCCAGGTAGTTGCCGCCCTTGACCACAAAGCCGCCGTAAGTGCCCTGGCGTCGACCGGCATGGACCAATTGGAAAGACTCCTGGACCATTTCCGCCGCATTGCCGATCACGTCGAACATGCCAATTGGATTGGGTAGTTTGGTGCCAATGGGCATCAGGCGCGCCGCCTGGCCAGTGCCGCCGGCGACTTGGTTGAACACGGCGTAATCACCCAGAGGGCCATCGCTTTCGCTGCCTTCAGTGCGACGAGGAAACAGACGCCCCTCCAGATCCTGACGGCTCACCGCCTGGCCACCGCGTGCGGCAAACTCCCACTCCACTTCAGTGGGCAAGCGCACAAAGCCAAGGCCGCCGTCTTCCGCCGACGAACCGCGCCCGCTCACCGGTAGCAAGTCGCGGTGGTACTTCATCAGCCAGGCGCTGTACACCGCAGAGAACCGCTCGGCCTCAAACCGCGACAGTTTCACCTTGGGCAAACGCCCGGCCATACCGGTCGGCGCATCGCAGGCCGGCGCCGGCTCGCCACTGGCCAGGGACTGCGCCTGGGCCATCACTTGGGCGTATTGGCGAGCGGTCACTTCGTACTTGCCGATGAAGTACAGCATCGGCTTGAGTGGGGTCTTGGCGTCTGTCTTCGGCATCAACGGCGCGATGACTTTGTTCCAGTCTTTCGGCAAATCCTTGAGGGTGAACTGGCCGTTGATAAAGTCGCGGCGATAGCCGGAAATAAACGACTGCTGGTAACCGGCCTCGCCTTCGGCGAAGGGGTAGCCGAGGCTGATTTCGCGGTCATCCAGCGTGCCTTGGGCCAGTACGTAGGCGTAGCGGAACACCATGTTGCCCTCGCATGGCAGCGGCAGGCTCACGTCATCCGGCAACGGTTTGGGGTTGTCCAGTTTATCGCTGGCTTCATCGGCCCAGGCCATCGAGGCCAGGCTCAGCGCCATGACGGCGCCCAGTAACTTATACATCTCTGATTCCTTCAGAAGCCTGGATACGCGCCACTCGCCAGCCACCACACGCCGCCGCCACGGCGCTGACGCCGAGGACTGCAACCAGGGCCAGGCCGTAATGACGCGCCAGCAGATGACTGGCGTACTCGCCCGGCACCTGCGCAAATAATTTGTTCAACGCTGCTTCGGCCAAGCCATACAGCCCGGCGCTGAGCAAGGCCGCAAACCCTGCGCTATACAGCGCCTGCACCACTACAAACAACAACAACCCGCCGGTGGAAAACCCCAACAGGCGCAGCACTGACAATTCCCGTCGCTTGCGCGCCACGGCAGCCAAGGCCCCAGCGAAGATCGCCGCAAACGCCCCCGCCAACGCCAGCCCGGCGATGACCCAGAATACGATCGACAGGTTGCGGCTCAACGACTGCACCTGGGCGATGGTGTTCGCCTGGGTCGATACCAACACGTTCTGCCCAGCGAAATACACCCGCAAGGTTTCTACATCAGTGAGATTGCGCGCGTACAGGCGAAACGCCGGGTACACCCGCAGTTCGCCCACCGCCACCTCTTCGCCCGTCCATCCCAACGCCGGTACGGCGCGACCATCGCGGTAATCTTCCGCCGCTTCCAGCAGGGCCAGATCGGCGAACAAAGCGTCCCGCGCGAAGGCTTCCAGCGGCAGTACCGCAACCACCTGTACCTTTGTGCGCTGCTCCTCGACACGTCCTGCTACCTGGCGGGCAAAGCGGGTTTCCAATAGATCCCCTGGCCGCGCTGCAAGCTTCTCGGCAGCGGTGTGGCTCAGCACGATCTGGTTCAGGCCATGCGGCAGCACCAGCGCACCCAACAACGGATCACCCGGCGCTGTCGGCAGCATCTCCAACGTCAGCGCGCCCACCTGCGCCGTCGCCGCAATCTGCCGCGTACGCGGTATGGCAAACGCCACATCGGGGCGCTGGGCAAGCTGCTCAATCAATGCGCTGCTGAATCGACCACCGCCCAACGGAATAATTTCACGGGTGGCGGGGTCGGTCTGTAAACGTTCGGTCAAACTGCTAACCAGTCCAAATTTCAGGCCGAATAACACCAGCAACGGCGCGATCACCGCCACCAATGCCAGCACCGAACAGGCCGACAGCCACGCGTCGTTGCGGTAATCCTGCCAGGCCAGGGAAGCGATCAAGGGGATGCGCATCAGCACGCCTCCCCAAGGGTGGCGGTGACGCCACCGTCGGCATCGCGGCGGCAACTGATACGCCGAATCTGCAAGCCACTGGCACGGGCCAGAGGTTCGTCATGGGTGGCGATCACACAGGCGGCGCGGTGCTCATGGGCCTGGGCCAACAGGGCGTGCATCACGCGCTCGGCATTCAACGGGTCAAGGGACGCGGTCGGCTCATCCGCCAGCACCAGTTGCGGTGCATGGGCCAGGGCTCGGGCGCAGCTCACGCGCTGGCGCTGGCCCACCGACAGCGCCGAGGGTTTCTTCGCCAACTGGTCACTGATTTCCAACTGCTCGGCCAGGCGCGCCACACTGCCATCGTCTTTCAAGCCCAGCAGTTGCCGGGACAGGGCGATGTTGCCGCGCACATCGAGAAAGCCAAGCAGGCCACCGGTTTGCAGCACGTAGCCCAAGTGCTGGCTGCGCAACTGCGCCAGCCGCGATTGCTGATCCGCACGCCACAGACTGCCAATGTCGATCGCATTAAATTCGAAGTGCCCCACCTGATCCGGCGCCAGGACCAACGCCAGCAAATCCAGCAAGGTGCTCTTGCCGCAACCGCTGGGCCCAACGATCGCCACTTGCTCACCCGCGCGCAGCGCCAGCGCCGGGATCACCAGGCTATAGCGCTGGCTACCGACGCCCCGGCTCTTGTGCACCGCGCTCAGGGTCAGCATTACGGCAGCGTCGACAACGGCACGCGGTACAACGCATCGCCCGGCTCGGCATCGCCGAAACGGACCCAATTGGCCACGTCGTTATGGAAGGTTTCGTAGAGGCGGATTTTCGAATCCAGCTCGTCGATAAAGTCTTCCTGCTCGGCCACGCTCAACGACAACCACAAGTCCTGGGTCATGTTCAGCGACTTGCTGCGGTACGGCAGGCCTTCCAGGTATTCGCCGAGAATGCCGCCATCGGCCAAGTTGCCGCCCTTGCGCAGGGCTTGCGGGTCGCGGCTCATGTAGGCAGAGGCGCTGGCGATTTCCTGGAAGAAATCCTTGGGTGACGTCTGGGTCTTGCGCGCCGCGTCGACGATCAGTTTCAGCGACTGCTGCAAATCGTTGAGCTGCAACTTGGTCAGCATCACGCACACCTGGAACGCCGGCAGCGCCGGGTTGGTCAGGTCGCGATCGGCAGTCCAGGCGCTAACCAGCTGCGGCGCCTGGCTCGCGGTTTTGCGGCCGAGGAAGTCCATGTGCATGGCGTAACCAACAGCGGCAGATTTATCCGCCAAGGTCGGTGCCGAACTGAGCAGCGGGACCGGTTGCGGCGTGTTGCTGCGCACTTGATGCACCAGGTTGGCGAATACGCTGCCGATCTCGTCGACACGCTCACCCAACTTGCGCACATCACCACCGGGCACCGGTGTGTACAAGTCGCCGATCTGCGGGTTGGCGTCGGCGGTGAGGATGCGGTACTGGCTCTCGGCGCCAGCGTGAGTTTTCTTGCCGGCGTCGGTGCGCAGGTGCAGGGCGTAGATCTTGATCTGCTTGCCCAGCGCGGCCTGGCGCACTTCGGCTTCGTTCATCTGGGTGGCGGCGAACGGGTCGTTCTTGCGCAGCGCGCCAGCATCGGTGACCAGCAGAATGATGCGCCCGCCATAACCAGACCAGTCCATGCCGTCCACAGCCTGCATCACCCCGGCAAACGCGTCTTCGTTGAACGAATGGCTGGAAACGCTGGACGCTTTGACTTGCCGCGCCATGTCGAGGAAGCGTTGTGGATCACGCCCCTGGTCGAGGCTGATCAGGGTTTTGGCCACGTATTCCAGGCCAGGGGTTTTCTTGATGCTGCTGCGAAAACCGACCATACCGAAGCTGACGCTATCGAGTTCGCCGCGTTCGGCGATGCGGGTTTGCAGCTCATGAACCACGTCACGGATCTGGTCGATATACGGCTGCATCGACACGGTGGTATCCACTACCAGCACCACCGCAGTGCGGAAGGCATCGGCATTGGCGTTGATCACCGGCGTGGCGGGCTTGGCCACGGCGCTGCTGCCGGGGTCGATGGAAGCGACATTGAGCAACTGCACCGGCTGACCGTTTTCGTCGAAGCTCTCTTTGGAGTCAAAGATCGGCAACAGGTAAAACTGGTTTTGCGGCACGGCGCTGGCCGTCGGTTCCAGGGCAAGGATTTGCCCGTTGTCTTCGCTGTTTTTCTGCGCTTTGGCCAGCGCGCTCTTGGCGGCGGCCGGGTCGGCGAGCAGCTTTTCCACTTCCCCCGATTGCCGCAGGAACATCACCGGCGCACGGCCCGAGCGCTCGGTGAACTTGAGCACCAGGCTTTGTTTCCAGTCGCTGACTTGCGAGGCCGGCAACCAACCGTCGCTGCGCCCATCGGTGGCGGTGCCGACGCGTACCCACGGTTGACCCTCAATGTCTTTGCGTTGGTACACGTAAAGCACCGAGAACGCCGGCAGCGCCTTGCCCGCCGCGCTGCCTGCCTCATCCGAAAGCTTCGCGCCCGGCTTACTGAGGACGCGCTGGAACAGGGTTTTCTTGCCCGCCATCAACAGCGGACGTTGACCGCCATCCGCCTCAACCACTGCCGCTGCGGGTGTTGCTGGGGGTGTTGCTGCGGGGACTACGGCGGCCGGTGGTTTGGCCGGTTCATCATCGCCACTCAGCCACCAATAGGAAGCGCCGCCAATCGCCAGGGCAACCGCCACAGCCACCGCTGCCAGCGCCAACACAGGCCCCCGACGCTGCTCGCTGTGCTGCGTCGTCGGCACCACCGGTTGGCGCACTGGCTCGGGTTTGGCTGTCGGGATTTCGATGGACTCCGGCGTGATACCCGCCAGGTCAAAACTCACCGGGATCGGCAGTGGTCGCACCAGCGTGGCTTCCGGCGAATCCGCCGGCAGTTGGTCCAGCGCCAGCAGCAATGCCGCTGCATCCGGGAACCGCTCGGCCGGATCCTTGGCCAACAACTTACGCAACACGCCCTGATAACGACCGTGGTGCACCGGCAATTCCGGCAACGGTTCGGTCAGGTGCGCCAGCGCGGTGGAGAGCGCGTCGGTGCCGCTATACGGCAGCTTGCCGACGAGAATTTCATAGAGCACCACGCCCAACGCATACAGGTCGGCGCGCCCGTCGATCTCCTGGCCCCGCGCCTGTTCGGGGCTCATGTAGCTCGGCGTACCGACGGCGAAACCGGCCTGGGTGAACTGGGTGCGGTCGTCCAGGGACTTGGCGATGCCAAAGTCCGAGAGCACCGCCGTACCGTCAGCGCGGAACAGGATGTTCGCCGGCTTGACGTCCCGGTGTACCAATCCTTGAGCGTGGGCATACCCCAGCGCCGAAGCGATCTGGCGGATCAATGTCACGCCCTGTTCCGGCGTCATACCCGCGGCGATACGCTCCTTGAGCGTACCGTTGGGCAGGAACTCCATGGCCATGTAATACAGCTCACCGACATTGCCGATGTCATGGATGGTCACCGTATGCGGGTGCGACAGGCGCGCCAGGGTCTTGCCCTCGCGCAGGAAGCGCTCGCAGAAGCTCGGGTCGGCTGCCAATGCCGCCGCCATCACCTTCAATGCCACCTTGCGCTCCAGCGAGCGCTGGGTCGCCAGGTACACGCTGGCCATGGCGCCTTCGCCGATCTCGCCTTCGATGTCGTAGCCAGGAATCACAATGTTCATGCCGATACCTTCACAACGATGGCGGTGATGTTGTCCGGCGCGCCGCGATTGAGCCCCAGGTGCACCAGGCTGCGCACGATTTCATCCGGCGCGTCGTGGCTGAGCACTTCGCGAATTTCATGGTCTTCGACGGTCTTGTTCAGGCCATCGCTGCACAGCAGGTAGCTGTCGCCGGGGGCGATCAACAGGTCGACCACCGCCACTTCAAGCTGGGCTTCCACGCCAATGGCGCGAGTGACGATATTGGCGCGCGGATGCACGCGAGCGTCGGCTTCGCTGAGCAGGCCGCTGTCTTGCAGGTCTTGCACGTAGCTGTGGTCGCGGGAAATACCTTCGAGCACGCCATCGCGCAGGCGGTACAGGCGACTGTCACCAGCCCACAGGCATACACCGCGCAAGCCACGCGTGGCGAGTACGACCACGGTGCTGCCCATCATGGTCACGCCACGATTGGCGGTTTCTTCGCGCACGGCGGCGTTGATGCGGATCAGGTCATTGCGTAGGGCCGCCGAGTATTCGTCCAGGGAGCGGCCCAACGGCACACTGCGCAGGCTGTCGACGATCAGGCTGCTGACATAGTCCCCTGCCGCATGCCCGCCCATGCCATCGGCCACCACCCACAGGCGGTTTTCCGGCAGGTCCAGGCACGCGTCTTCGTTAACTTGGCGCACCATGCCCACATGGCTTTTGCTCGCGGATTTGTACGTCGCCCCCATCTACACCACACCTTCTTGTCCGAGCAAAAACTGCGCAAAATCACCGGCGGCAGGCAAGCCCTGACACCGTAATAAACCAGGGGAAATACGTTCCGAGCCTCGGCCCCACCACAGGCTTGCGCCTTCGCAGGCCTGTTCGGCGAGCGCGGTCATGCGCCCATGGGGCACGGTGGCGGACACCCTTTGCAGGCCCGCGAAACGGCTATCGACCGCGCGCGGCTCACTGGCTGGAAAGCCGAGGGTATCGAGGCCATCGTTGAAGCTTTCAAAGGTCGCGCCGGTGTCCAGCGTGCTGAGCAAGAGCTCTTCGGCATGCTCGAACCACGTGTCCGGCCCGCCTACCAATGAGGCGGGATTGGTGTCGTGATCAAGCAAGGCCACCACCGCCAACGGAAAATAGCGCCCGACCCGATCGATACTCGGCATCACCACACCCGCCGCCGCATCCGGCCCGCACACGCCCGGCGCCAGTACAAAACGCCAAAGCGGACTGACCAGGTAAACGTTGAGCCAATCACCGCCCAGGCTGTTCTGGCTGGCCAGCAAACCCGCGGCCAGCCAACTGTCCCACGGACCGACAAAACTCTGGGGCAAGGCGCGGCTGACAAAATCCCCGCGACTGGCCAACTTGCCGTAGAAACCCAGGGTCGTCATAGCCGCTCCGGCAGGCTGAAGCCACTGAGCACGCGGCTCTTGAACGGGTTGAAAGCACTGTTGGCGCGCAACTCGTAGGCGATGCTCGCGCCGTCGACCCGCAGCCGCAGGTTGAAGCGGTCCGGCGAGTTGCCAGCGGTGAGGTCCGATTGCTCCAACAGGCGGAACCACGCCCATGGGCCGTCAAGTGTCACGCCCGAACGGCCGCTGGCCGATGGCGGCATGATGGAAATGCGCACCACGCCAATGCTGCCGGGGTTCGGCCATTGCATCGCCACCGGGCGGCTTGGACCGTGGTCGTAGCTCAGTTGCTGGCCGTCGAGGTCGAGCAGGAACTGGGTGATGGTCGGGTCCATCGACACCGGCTTGAGTTCGAAACGAACGATGGGCTGCGTGCCCCCGGAGCGGAAAAACGCATCGCGGATTGTCGCGGCGCGCTGGAAGGTTTGCAGAACACCCGGCGCGATCCCCAGCTTCTGCGCCGCGCCCGGCTGCCAGCGCCAAGTCTGCGCAGACGTGTCCACATACGGCTGCAGGTATTTGCGGAAGTAGTTATCCATCACCCCGCCCACACCAAAGAACTGCCCGAAGTCATCCAGCGTGGCGTCCCGCGCACTGCCCGGCGACATCGGATAACGCCCCGCCAGGGACTGGCGATACACGTTGACCACTTCGCTGACCCATGCCGCGTTTAGTTGGTTACGCACCCCGCCCATCATGCTGTTGGTGGTGGAGTTGACCACCGACTTGACCATGCCCTGCACCAGCGGCGGCTGGCGTTCGGCGTTCAGGCTGACCCGCGTGGCAGCAGCGGCCGCCTGGTTCTTCGCCTCACCGAGCAACGCGTCGCCACTGGCACCGACCATGGCGCTGACCTGCACATACAGCGCATTCATGTCCGACAACAAGCCATCAATAGCGGCTGGCTCGCCTTCATTTTTACTGACGATGCTGTTGAGTTCGGCAAAGTGCGCGGTGACCGGATCATCCGCCGCCGCCGGCGCATTGGCCGTCGGTTGCTCCTGGCCGAGCAGGCTGCCGAGGCGCTCCTTGAGCTTGTCGACGCCGCCTTCCACCGGCACGCCTTTGGCGGCCAATTGGCGCTCTTCAGTTTGCAGATCGGTTTCCTTGGCCACCGCCACCAGCAGCTTTTTCAGCGGTGAAGTCGGCCCGGAAATTACCCGCAGGACATCGGCCGCCTGGGCCACGCTGGTGATCGGCACAAAGTCGATGTCGGCGAGCAAGGCATCCCACTGGCGCTGGTAGTCCTGGAAGTACAGGCGACGCACATCGGCGGCGAGGCTGACCACGTTCTGCTGATCGGCCTGCTCGCGGCCCAACACCCATTGCTCTTCAGCCAAGGTGCCGGTCTGGTTCAGGCTGCTCAGCAGGAATGCCTGGCGATAGCCCTTGGCGGTGAAAAAACCACTCAACGGCTCGCCCAACGGCTTGCCGCTTTTACGGCTGAACACCAGCGCGGCATCTCGGCCAGCGGCTTCGTTGATACGGAAGTCCGGGATGCCTTCAGGCAGTTTCTGGCGTTTGACCCGGTCGTAGACGCGCTGGGCCACTGGCAGCTGTTGCAACTGGCGACGCAGGTCATCAATCAAGCGCGGATCGAGGCGTGCGCTCGGAGGGTGACGATCAAACAGCGCCTGCAAGTGGCCGGTCAGCGCCTGGCGCTGATCGGCCGGCAGGTCGCGCGGCAGGTTGCGGTCCCAATCGAGGGCGATCCAGGCCTTGATGAAGTCCGGGTCGTAATGCTCGCTGTCGGCGAGCATCAGGTAGGCCTTGAGGCCTTCGTAGAGGAAATCGGAATTGCCACCGCCGTGCAGCTGCTCCTCGATGCGCGTCACCAAGCGTGGCGCGAAGACCGCGATCAACAACTTGCGGTACACGCTGGCGGATTCGGCTTCGAGCATGTCGCCCTGATACAAGCCAAGACCTTCGGACCAGCTCGGCGAGTCGCCCGCGAGGTTCTTCACCGCGTTGAGCAACGGCAGCACGGCGAGGACTTCACGCTGCGCCGGGCTTAGGTTCTGCACCGTCTGGCCCAACGGCGCGACCTTTTGGTCGACCTGGGCGATATACGCCTGGTTGGCGCGATAACTCACCCACCACAGGCCGCTGACCACCACCACCAACGCCACGGTGGCCGCCAGCACGCCGCGCGCAATCCACTTGCGCCGCCGCTCGACCTTCGGGTTCACCCCCACCAAGCCACGCTCGGCAAACGCCACCGCGGTGAAGAGTTTTTCGATGAAGTAACTGCGCCCGGTGCCGCTCTGCCGTGCCAGGTGCTGGCGGTCCAGGTTCATGCTCTGGGCCATGGCGCCGATCAGGCGGTCAATCGGGCTGCCTTCTTGGGTACCGCTGGTGAAATACACACCGCGCAGCAACACGCGCTCTTCAAAGGCGTTGGGTTTGAACACGCCTTCGAGGAAGCTTTGCAGGCAATCCTTCAACGCGCCGAACTGCTGCGGGAAGCCGTAGATCAGGTCGCGCCGCGCCGGGTCGCGCTCCTGTTGCAGACGCTCAACCAAACGCTCATTGAGGCGTTGCTCCAGACCCGCGAATTCGCTTTGCAGATGGGCCAGAGGGCTGTCGCTGTTTTTACCGTCGTCCAGGGCAAAGGTCATGCCCCACACCTGGGCGCGCTCTTCCTTGCTCAGGTTGTCGAAGTACTCCATGAAACCCGGCACCAGGTCGAGCTTGGTCAGCATCAGGTAGATCGGGAAACGCACGCCCAATTGGGTGTACAGCTCCTGGATGCGCAGGCGAATCGCGGCAGCATGGGCAGCGCGCTCGGCATCAGTGCCGAGCAGCAAATCCGAGAGGCTGATGGCGATAAATGCGCCGTCGATAGGGCGGCGTGAACGCTGCTTTTTCAGCAGGTCAAGGAAGCCCAGCCACGCGGCTTTATCCACCGTGGAGTTGCTGTCCTGAGTGGTGTAGCGGCCAGCGGTGTCGAGCAATACTGCTTGATCGGTGAACCACCAATCGCAGTTGCGCGTACCGCCGACGCCACGCACCGCACCGGCGCCCAACTGCGCAGCCAACGGGAAGTGCAAACCGGAATTGACCAGCGCGGTGGTCTTGCCCGAACCCGGCGGGCCGATGATCACGTACCACGGCAGCTCATAGAGATTGCGGCGCTCGTCACCGCCGAGCTTGGCTTTTTTCAGCAGCGCCAGGGCTTCGTCCATGCGCTGGCGCAGGGTGGTCAGCTCTTCGGCAGTGGCCACGCTGTTGGGGTCGGCCGGGGTTTCGGCAGCCAGGCTGCGCATCACTTCGGCCGCTTGGCGCCGCGCCTGGATGATGCGGAACACGCGGTAGGCGATCCACACCGCGAACACCAGGATAATCAGCGCCCAACGGCGCCCTTCCGGCATCAGCACGTCGAGCAACGGCCCGACAAACCAGATGATCAGGCTCAAGGCGATCAGGCCCAGCAGCGGGATCACCCAGCGAATCATAAAACTGAAAAACGCCTTCACTCGACGCCCTCCGCCAATACGGTGATTTCAACCCGACGATTGCGGGCGCGGCCTTCGGCTGTGCTGTTGGTGGCCAACGGCTCGGTGTCGCTTCTGCCCTCGGCACTGAAGCGATCCGCTTGGCCAGTCTTGGCCGCGAGGATTTCCAGCACCGACTTGGCCCGTGCTTCGGACAGCGCCCAGTTGGACGGGAAGCGCAGCGTGGCAATCGGACGATTGTCGCTATGGCCGGTCACGCGCACCTGGCCCTTCACTTTGCGAATGGCATCGGCGATGCGCAGCATCAGCGGCTGGTAGTCATCGACAATGCTGGAGCTGGCCGATGCGAACAGTTCATCGCCACGAATGGTGACCACGGAACGGTCGACTTTATCTTCAACGGCAACGCGACCGGCCTTGATGTCTTCAGCCAGGAACCCCGCCAAACGCGGCCGCTCGATGACTTTAGGCTGCGCCACCGGACGGTCGATGGCCTGCACCGGGATCTCGCCTAGGGCATGGATATTCTTGAACACCGGCTCCGCCTGCGACGCCAGGAGCATGCGCAAGGTGAACAGCAACGCCAACAACAGCGCCACGCCAATGGCTACGGCGATCCACGGCGGCATGAATTGCGCCAGGCGATCACGGGCCACGGTCACACCACGCCAGTGCGGCGACAGCTCGCGCTCATGCTCGCCACGAGCACTGCGAATCGCCGCAGCGGTGCGCTCGCGCAGGGCTTCCAACTGGCTGCGACCGTCGTTCATCACGCGGTAGCGGCCTTCGAAACCCAGGCACATGCACAGGTACAACAGCTCCAGCAGGTACAGACGTTCCCGTGGGCTTTGCAGGCAGTGGTCGAGCAACTGGAAGACTTTTTCGCCGCCCCAGGCTTCGTTGTGCACAGTGATCAGCAGGCTTTGCTTACCCCAATCGCTGGTGCTGCCCCATGGCGTGCTCAATACGGCTTCATCAAGGGCGGTACACAGCGCATAACGGGCCAGCAGCACTTCGTTGCGCGCCACGCCGGCGGCTTCGGCGCGCTCTTCGAACTGACGCAGGTAGGCCAGCAACTGCGCACGCAGGCTAGCTGGCGCGGGGTGGGCGATGGTGTTGCGCAGGCGCGTCAGCAAAGCCAGCAGCGGGCCGGCGGCGCTTTCCAGCGGGTTGAGGCCCTGGCTTTTGCCGGTGAGCATCGGTGCTGCCGGCATCGACAGCGGAGCCGGCTCTGCGCGCACAGGTTCAGGCGCGCGGCCACCTGGGCGGGGCATGAACTGGGTGCGGTCGTCATCATTGGGATGCATCGCGGATTATCCTCGGATCGCCCAGAAGGCCAAGTTCAAGCCCGGGAACTGCCCGGCGATATGGAAGGCAAAGCCGCCGGAGTTGCTTAGTTGCTGCCAATGCTCACTGCCCCGGTCCAGCTCGTAATAAGTGCTGCCCGCGTGGTACGGCAGTTGGCGCGGCGCCACCGGCAACGGCACCAGGCCAATGCCCGGCAGTTGCAGGTTGACCATGTCGCGGATGTGCTCCACCGCGCCGACCTTGCTCTGCTGGCCGAAGCGGCCGCGCAGGGTTTCGCCAGGCACATCGGCACGCACCACCAGGATGAAACTGGCGTTGTCGAGCAGGGTTTTGTCGGCGAGCATCGCCACGTGGATGCCGTAGGCTTTCTCGACAATCGGGATCGGTGTGGCTTTGCTATCGATCAACATCGACAGCGCTTCACGCAGAGCCGCCATCACCGGGGCGTAGCTCAGGGCCAAGTCATCGTGCTGGTACTGCGGGTATTCCTGGGGACGACGACCCGAGGTGGAAAAGGTCGAGAACTCACCGGCCAGGCTCACCAGTTCGCTGAAGAAGCGCTCCGGATGCAGTGGGCTCAACTGGCTGAAATGCTGGATAAGCGGCTGGGCGCGGTTGACCAATTGCAGCAGCATGAAGTCAGCAATCTCCGACGCACCACCGGCGCCCGAGGCGACCACGCGGCCGGCCAGGGCTTCGCCGCGCTGGTGCAACAGGCCCAGCAGTTCGCTGCGAAACGCGGTCAGCGGCTTGCTCGCGGCCACGTCCAGTACCGGAGGGATGTAGGTGTCGTCGAGCACCAGGGCACGGTCTGCACGTTTTTCCTTGATACGCACCAGGCCGATGGCGGCGTAATCGCTGATGCCATCCTGGGCAGTGAGCAGGCGCAGGGCACGGGACCCCACGGCCACGGGCGCACGGTTTTCGAACGGGGCGTTGTCGTCGCGCACTTCGCGCACCTGGCTCACGTAACGTGCGGCTTCCAGCGCTTCACCTTCGTCAACCGTGTCCCGCGCACCCGCGCGTTTGAGCGGCAAGGCCAGGTAGACCAGGCCATCGCGCAGGTTGTCGTCGATGTTCAGCGGGCTTGGTGCCAGGTCGTCCTGGGGGATATTGAACGGCGTGCCGTCGGGCAAAAGGCCACGCGCCGAGACGATGGCCAGCTTGCCCTGGGCCAGCAGGCCCTGGTCGATCAGCAACTCGGAAAAGCCCCAGGCACCAGCGGCCAACGGGCGGCTGCGGGCGTCGATCAGGTTTTCCAGGTAACGGTCATGCTGCTGAAAGTGCTGCGTTCCGATGAACATGCCTTCCGACCAGACCACGCGATTGTTCCAGGACATGGGGGCTCCGATTGCTTGTTATTGGGCAGGGCTGGATGGGGAAACCACGACGTCGGCGCGCACGGCACGCACATCGAGGCTGATCTGGTATTCGGTGTACTGGCGCGCCGGCACGTTGATCACCGTGCGCCATTGCGCGCGGTCCAACTCGCGGTAACCCACCAGCAAGCCGATCTGGCGCGTGGACGGGTCGAGATCGCGCTGGATACTCAGTTGTTGGCCGGGCTGGACCATCACTTCGTCTTGGTCCAGCAGGTCCAGGCCGAGGGTGGATTGGGCGCGGTCCGCCAGGGCGAAGTAGTCGGAGCGGCCGAAGGTGGCGGCGTTTTTCAGCTCGAAAATGCGCACCCGAACCGGCGCGGCCTGGCCGTTGGGGCCGGGGTTAAGCCCGGAAATCGCGTGGAAGTGCAACTCGACCGCAGCGGTATCCGCTTGCTCCTCGGCTGCCGCTTCGGGTTTGACGGCGTCATTGGCACACGCCGTCAGCAGCAGCGCGGTGGCGACTGCGAGTAAAAACCTGGGAATCATCCTGCGTCCTCAATGACGTACTTAGCTATCCGTTGATCCATTGCTGCGGCGCGGCGATTAGCGACGCTGTCGTGCGCTGTGTTCTTCGTAGGCTCGGCTGAATTCGCGGCCGAACAGGTCCTGGAAGTCTTCCTGGGCCTCGCGGGAAATATTGCTGTAGAGCTCGGTGAACTGCTGCCAGTACTGGGCCTGGCGCGAGCCGTTGAAAATGCTCGACAGCCCGCCGGGCTTGCCCATGCGTTCCTCCAGCTGAGCCGGTTCGAAGCGCGTGAGCAGGTGTTTGATTGCGGCTTCCACCCCGGCCATCACGGCCAACTGATGGGCACGCAAGTCGTCGAAACTGTCCCGCACGGCAAGGTCCGGCGCCATAAACGCTTGGTTTCCATGACGAAGCAAAAGCAGTAACGCTTCCTCGGCATTCGGGGCAAATTTCAACGGATTGTTTTCAGCAGGCTGGATCATCGTCTGCTGCATGCGGAATTCGCCCTTGAGGCTGGCGCGTGCGCGCAACACATCGATCAAGCCTTCGACCATCAGCCGGTAGCTGCGGCCGATGCTTTCCATCTGGGCCTCTGCTTGGGCTTTGTCCAGACGCAACTGGTCGAGGCCAGCGCCGCGCAGGAAGGCTTGCAAGAGGTCGGGTTGTTGGCTGTCGGCCACGGGGAGCATAGGCTCGACCACGGGTGGCGGCGGGATGATCGGCGCGGTTGGAGGTGGGGGTGGCGGCGCGCTGACCAACGGCGCTGGCGCGTCGCCGAACAAGTCCCAGTCTTCAGGAATCACCGAGCCCGACACTGGGGGCGCTTCGACCACCGGTACAGCCACAGGTGTCGGCGGACGGAAGTCGTGTTGTTCGCAGGGCACGTGGTCCGGCACGGTCGGCGGCGGCACGGCGGTGGGGCTGAGGAAGTCGAACAGGTCCGGCAGGGTGTCCATCGACGAGGCGCCCTGAAACTGCGGCGCAATTACTGGGGTCGCCACCGGAGCGTTCACCACGGCCCCCATCAGTGCCTCAAAGCTGTTCGGCGATTCACCGGCAAACGGCTGGCTATCGGCGACCTGAACGTTGAAGTCGATACGCGCTTGAATCTCGTAATCGCCGATGCGGATCAGCTCGCCATTTTGCAGCAGCTCGCTATTACCCCGGCGCATGCGAACACCGGCGTTAACCAACTCCACACCGTTTGTGCTGTTATCGGTTAAATAATAACGGCCATCTTTGTATTGAATTACGCAATGTTGTGAAGACACCAGCCGCTCAGGATCAGGCAATACCCAGTCATTATCCGAACTGCGGCCGATCGCCATCGAGCCCTGGTTCATGGACTTTTCGGCGCACTGCCCTGGGGTAATCTTGTGATAACTAGTGATAGTCAAACACAGCGACATCTTGCCTCCTTGCTGATACTTCGCGCGCGAGCGATTCACGGGACAGAGAATCCCGCGAGTTCCCCATCAGATCGTGCCTCCGACCGTCTACAACCGGCCGATGCCAGCATGATCGCTGATCTTAACTGGGCTCTATGACAAAAATCCTGTCCCGGTGCGCCGTTCGACCCACCAGTCGCGCAGGTTGTTAAGCACCGCACATCTGTCACAGAGGGCGAATAGCTTACCTTGACAAGCCCTAACTACTACACCAAAAATGCACAACTTCTTGAACACCAATGATGGCACATTAGTAGCATCGTGCTTATATGACCAAGAAAACATGCAAAGTTCCTCGCGCAACTAATGCATGAATTGCCCGCCATATAACGGGCTGATAGGGAGATCAATTTCAGTGGATGTGCCGTTGCTGCTCACCGCCGTTTCCGCGACTTCGCCTTGTGGCGAAGACATGGAATATGACGCGCAATTTCTCCAACTGGAGCGTGATGCCAAGGGCCAGCCTGAGCGCAGCATGGGTGATTCCATCTTGCCCGCCGAGCCGCCGGACTGGCGCAGCATCCAGCAGCAGAGCCTCGACCTGCTGCAGCGCAGCAAAGACCTGCGCATCACCCATTTCCTCCTGCAAAGTTCCCTCGCCCTCCAGGGTGTGGCCGGGCTGGCCGACGTCCTGAAACTGATCGACGCCCTGTTGCGCGAATACTGGTCCGACCTGCACCCGCGCCTGGATGCCGACGACGACAACGACCCGACCGTGCGCATCAACGCCCTGTCCGGCCTGACCAGTGACGCGACCATTCGCCTGCTGCGCGAAAGCATCCTCACGCGCTCGCGCACCTTCGGCCCCGTGAGCCTGCGCGCCGCGCTGAATGCCAGCGGCCTGATGAATTTCCCCGACGAACAGCTCGGCGCCCAGCAACTGAACGCCGCATTCCTCGACAGCGACCCCGAACACCTGCAAGCCACCCGCGACGCCTTGAGCGCCGCGCGTGCGGCTTGCGAAGCCATTGAGCAGCAGGTCAGCGACCAGGTCGGTTCAGCCCAAGGCGTGGACCTGACCCTCTTGAAACAACCGCTCAAGCAGGCGCTGCAAGTGCTTAATCAAGCGGTTCCAGACACCCAAGGCAGCAGCGAACCCGAGGCCGTCAGTGACGACAATGCCCCCTCGGTCGAGTACGCCGCTGCCCCTGCGGCATCGCGCCCGGCCGGCGATATCGCCAGCCGCGATGATGTACTGCGCAGCCTGGACAAGATCCTTGCGTACTACACCCGTCACGAGCCTTCGAGCCCGCTGCCGGTGCTGTTGAACCGAGCGAAGAATCTGGTGCATGCCGACTTTGCCGCGATCGTGCGCAATCTGATTCCCGATGGCATGTCCCAATTTGAAAACCTGCGTGGGCCGGACGGCGAGTAAGCCGTCCGACTGCGCAGTAACAACACCGTCGCTCAAGCGACCAGGAGCAGCAACGTGGCGAAGCAAAGTTCTCAGAAATTCATCGCGCGCAACCGCGCGCCTCGGGTGCAGATCGAGTACGACGTCGAGCTCTACGGCGCCGAGAAAAAGGTCCAGCTGCCCTTCGTGATGGGTGTGATGGCCGACCTCGCCGGCAAACCTGCCGAGCCTCTGGCGCCAGTGGCTGATCGCAAGTTCCTTGAAGTGGACGTCGACAACTTCGACTCGCGCCTCAAGGCCATGCAGCCGCGCGTAGCGTTCCACGTACCGAACGAATTGACCGGCGAAGGCAACCTGAGCCTGGATATCACGTTCGAAAGCATGGACGACTTCAGCCCGGCCGCCGTGGCGCGCAAAGTCGACTCGCTGAACCAGTTGCTCGAAGCCCGCACCCAGCTGGCCAACCTGCTGACCTACATGGACGGCAAGACCGGCGCTGAAGAAATCATCATGAAGGCAATCAAGGACCCGGCACTGCTTCAGGCACTTGCCAGCGCGCCTAAGCCTGCAGGGGACCAATAATCATGACTGACAATACCGCCCGCGAAGGCAGCCAGATCCTGGGTGCCACCGAAGAAGCCAGCGAGTTCGCCAACCTGCTGCTGCAAGAGTTCAAACCCAAGACCGAGCGTGCCCGCGAAGCTGTGGAAACCGCTGTGCGCACCTTGGCCGAACAGGCTCTGGCGCAAACAGACCTGGTGTCCAACGACGCGATCAAGTCGATCGAATCGATCATCGCCGCCATCGACGCCAAGCTCACCGCCCAGGTCAATCAGATCATCCACCATCAGGACTTCCAGCAGCTGGAAAGCGCCTGGCGTGGCTTGCACTACCTGGTCAACAACACCGAGAGCGATGAGCAGCTCAAGATCCGCGTGCTCAACATCTCCAAGCCGGACCTGCACAAGACCCTGAAGAAATTCAAGGGCACCGCGTGGGACCAGAGCCCGATCTTCAAGAAAATGTACGAAGAAGAATACGGCCAGTTCGGCGGCGAACCGTATGGTTGCCTGGTCGGCGACTACTACTTCGATCAGTCGCCTCCGGACGTCGAGTTGCTGGGCGAGCTGTCGAAAGTCTGCGCGGCCATGCACTCCCCGTTCATCGCTGCGGCCTCGCCGACCGTGATGGGCATGGGCTCGTGGCAGGAACTGTCGAACCCGCGCGACCTGACCAAGATCTTCACCACCCCGGAATACGCCGGCTGGCGCTCGCTGCGTGAATCGGAAGATTCGCGTTACATCGGCCTGACCATGCCGCGCTTCCTGGCGCGTCTGCCGTATGGCGCCAAGACCGACCCGGTGGAAGCTTTCGCCTTCGAAGAAAATACCGACGGCGCCGACAGCTCCAAGTACACCTGGGCCAACGCCGCATACGCGATGGCGGTGAACATCAACCGTTCGTTCAAGCACTACGGCTGGTGCTCGCGCATCCGTGGCGTGGAGTCCGGTGGTGAAGTGGAAAACCTGCCGGCCCACACGTTCCCTACCGACGACGGTGGTGTGGACATGAAGTGCCCGACCGAAATCGCCATCAGCGACCGCCGTGAAGCGGAGCTGGCGAAGAACGGTTTCATGCCGCTGCTGCACAAGAAAAACACCGACTTCGCCGCGTTCATCGGCGCCCAGTCGTTGCAGAAACCGGCCGAATACGACGACCCGGACGCCACCGCCAACGCCAACCTGGCCGCGCGCCTGCCGTACCTGTTCGCCACCTGCCGTTTCGCGCATTACTTGAAGTGCATCGTGCGCGACAAAATCGGTTCCTTCAAAGAGAAGGACGAGATGCAGCGCTGGTTGCAGGACTGGATCCTCAACTACGTCGACGGTGACCCGGCGCACTCCACCGAAACCACCAAGGCCCAGCACCCATTGGCTGCCGCCGAAGTGATCGTGGAAGACGTCGAAGGCAATCCGGGGTACTACAACTCCAAGTTCTACCTGCGCCCGCACTACCAGCTCGAAGGGCTGACCGTGTCGCTGCGCCTGGTATCGAAACTGCCTTCGGCGAAAAGCGCCTAACCCACGGATGAGCTGGCTCTTCTGTGGGAGGGGGCTTGCCCCCGATAGCATCACTGGGGTGTGACTGACACACCGAGGTGCCTGCATCGGGGGCAAGCCCCCTCCCACACAAAGGCACTGCCCATTTGGAGTTACTCAAATTCAGTGGCAAGCGCCACACAGGGAGAAAACATGGCTGTTGATATTTTCATCAAGATCGGCGACATCAAGGGCGAGTCCATGGACAAGGCCCACAAGGACGAAATCGACGTACTGAACTGGAGCTGGGGCATGGCCCAGTCCGGCAACATGCACGTGGGCGGTGGTGGTGGTGCAGGCAAGGTGAATATCCAGGACCTGTCGCTGACCAAGTACGTCGACAAAGCTTCGCCGAACCTGATGATGCACTGCGCCAGCGGCAAGCACATCGACAAGGTCAAGCTGACTGTGCGCAAGGCCGGTGGTGAAAGCCAGGTCGAGTACATGGTGATCAACCTGGAAGAAGTGCTGGTCACGTCCCTGAGCACCGGCGGTTCGGGCTCCGATGACCGCCTGACCGAGAACGTTACCCTGAACTTCGCCCAAGTGATGGTTGACTACCAGCCGCAGAAAGCTGACGGCACCAAAGACGGCGGCGCAATCAAGTTTGGCTGGAACATCCGTTCCAACACCAAGCGCTGATAGCCCTGGTGGCCGTGGTCTCATGCCACGGCCACTAGCCCTGCCCCTCAGAACAACCGTCCCTCTCACAACCCGTCCGTGGAGCTGCTTTGGTGGTAACTGAAATCGCTTCCCGCGACCGTCTGCAACCGTCCTTGCTGGACCGGCTGACTGACGACGACCCAACCAATCCCAAGGAAAGCGCCGACAAACGCGTGCTGTCCCTGACCCAATTGAAAGCCTCGGTGCTGCGCGACCTGGCGTGGTTGCTCAATACCACGTCGTTGCTCGATGCCGACGCCACGCTGCACACCCCGGCCGGTACCTCGGTGGTCAATTACGGCCTACCTGCATTGGCGGGCAACAGCGTTTCCAGTGTCGATATCAAGGCTCTGGAAGCCCTGATCTACCAGGCGATTGCCACCTTTGAACCGCGCATCCTTCGCCATACCCTGCGGGTGAAGGCCCGCGTTGGCCATGGCGAGATGAATCACAACGCCCTGAGTTTCGAGATCGAAGGCGACCTGTGGGCGCAGCCGGTGCCGTTGCGCCTTTTGCTGCAAACCGACCTCGACCTTGAATCGGGCCACGTGCGCGTGGTCAATGCCGACCAGCGGAGACGTCCATGAATCCGCGTCTGCTGGAGCTGTACAACCAAGAACTGCATCACGTGCGCGAGAGCGCCGCCGAGTTCGCCAAGGAATACCCGAAGATCGCCAGTCGGCTGACGTTGTCTGGCATGGACTGCGCCGACCCGTATGTCGAACGTTTGCTTGAGGGCTTCGCTTACCTCACCGCCCGCGTACAGCTCAAACTCGACGCCGAGTACCCGACCTTCACCCACAACCTGCTGGAAATCGCTTACCCGCACTACCTGGCGCCGACCCCGTCGATGACCGTGGTGCAATTGCAGACCGACCCCGACGAAGGCTCCCTGGCCAGCGGCTTCCCGCTGCCGCGCGATACCGTGTTGCGTGCCGCCCTGGGCCGCGAAACCCAGACCTGCTGCGAGTACCGCACCGCACACCCGGTGACGTTGTGGCCGTTGCAGGTCAGCAATGCCGAGTACTTCGGCAACCCCGCCGCCGTACTCGGTCGCCTGGCCGCCAGTGAGCCGAAAGCCAAGGCCGGCCTGCGCCTGACCCTGCGCACCGGCGCCGAATTGCCGTTCAACAGCCTCGACCTGGACAACCTGCCGCTGTACCTCAGCGGCGCCGACGAGCAGCCGTTCCGCCTTTACGAACAACTGCTGGGCAACGCCTGCGCGGTGTTTGCGCGCAAGCCGGGTGGCGATTGGGTTGAGCGGTTGCCCCAGGACGCACTGCGCTCCCGGGGTTTCGACGATGCCGACGCGGCTATGCCGGTCGTTGCGCGCGCATTCCAGGGCTATCGGTTGTTGCAGGAATACTTCGCCCTGCCCCACCGTTTCCTGTTCGTCGAATTCGCCGAACTGAGCCGCGCGGTCAAACGTTGCGACGGCCAGGAGCTGGAGCTGATCGTGCTGTTCGACCGTCACGAACCGAGCCTGGAAGGCAGCGTCGGCGCGGCGCAATTCCTGCCGTTCTGCACCCCGGCGATCAACCTGTTCCCGAAGCGCGTGGACCGCATCCACTTGTCCGACCGGGTCAACGAGCACCACGTGATCGCCGACCGCACACGGCCGATGGATTTCGAGATTCACTCGCTGAGCGGCATCACCGGCCACGGTACGGGGCCAGAGCAGCCATTCTTGCCGTTCTATGCGGTACGCGATCCATCCCGTTATGGCCGCGACCAGGCGTACTACACGGTGCGTCGCGAGCCGCGCGTGCTATCCAGCGACCAACGCCGCAATGGCCCACGCTCTACCTACGTGGGCAGCGAAACCTTCGTCAGCCTGGTGGACAGCCGCCAGGCGCCCTACGGCCACGACCTGCGCCAACTGGGCGTGACGGCGCTGTGCACGAATCGCGATTTGCCGTTGTTCATGAGCGTGGGCAATGGCAAGACCGACTTCACCCTCTCCGACAGCGCGCCGGTTTTATCCGTGCGTTGCGTCGCCGGCCCAAGTCGCCCGCGCGCCAGCCATGCCCATGATGCCAAGGCCTGGCGCCTGATCAGCCAGTTGTCGCTCAACTATTTGTCCCTGAGCGAACAAGGCCAGGGCGCGGGTGCCTTGCGCGAATTACTGCGCCTGTATGGCGACAGCAATGACGCCGCCCTGCAATTGCAGATCGAAGGTCTGCGCGACGTCAGCAGCAAGGCCGTCACCCGGCGCCTGCCGATGCCCGGACCGATCGTATTTGGCCGCGGTCTTGAGATCACATTGGAGTTCGATGAAAACGCGTTTCGCGGTACCGGCGTGTTCCTGCTCGGTGCGGTGCTGGAACGCTTCCTGGCACGCTACGTGTCGATCAACAGTTTTACCGAGACGGTGATCCGTACCACCGAACGCGGCGAGATCATGCGATGGAAAGCCAAGCCCGGGCGTCGTCCGACCCTGTGAGTACTTTGGATGCGATGCATCAGGAGCCCTGGGAATACGATTTCTTCCAGGCGCTGCGGCGTATCGAGTGCGAATCGCCGGACCTGCCGCGCCTGGGCCATTCCCTGCGCCTGGCAGACGACCCGCTACGCTTGGGGCAACAGGCCGATTGCACGTTCGCCCCGGCCACCCTGGCGTCGGTCGACCCCGGCGGCGATGGCAAACCCGCACGCCTGGAGCAGTTCTTCTTTGGCCTCGGCGGCCCGAACGGCCCGTTGCCGCTGCACATCACCGAGTACGTACGCGAGCGCCAGCGCAACAATGCTGACAGCACCAGCAAGCAGTTCCTGGACGTCTTCCACCACCGCCTGCTAAGCCTGTTTTATCGGGCTTGGGCCGAGGCGCGGCCGACGGTCAGCCATGACCGACCGGATGATGACTACTGGTCTGCACGCCTCGCCGCCTTAAGTGGTCGAGGCATGCCGAGTCTGCTCAACCAAGGGCTGATTCCCGACACGGCGAAGCTGCATTACAGCGGTCACTTATCAGCGCAAACCCGTTACCCAGACGGTTTGAAGGCAATCCTCGGCGAGTATTTTGGCCTGCCGGTGGAGATTGAAGAATACGTCGGCCAATGGCTGGAACTGCCAGAGCGCAGCCGTGTGAGTGTCAGCGCCAACCGGCTGGGTGTGGACTTTTGCCTGGGCAGCCATGTGTGGGACCGCCAGCACAAATTCCGTATCCGCCTGGGCCCGCTCAAGCTGGACGACTACATGGGCATGCTGCCCGGCAGTCAGCCGTTCAACGAGCTGGTGGCGTGGGTGGCCGAGTACCTGGGCCATGAATTGGACTGGGACTTGAACCTGGTTTTGCAACAACCCGAAGTACCGGCGCTGCAACTCAATGGCCAGTTCCGCCTGGGCTTTAACACCTGGCTCGGCAATCCCGAGCATGACGCCAACGACCTAATCCTGGCCCGGCATTACGCCGATCAAGCCACCACCTCAAGGAATCCAGAGCATGGGTGAAATCAGTCGCGCCGCACTGTTCGGCAAACTCAACAGCGTGGCCTACAAGGCCATCGAAGCCGCCACCGTGTTCTGCAAGTTGCGGGGCAATCCGTATGTGGAACTGGCCCACTGGTTTCACCAGTTGCTGCAACTGCAGGACTCGGACCTGCACCGCATCATCCGCCAGTTCAACGTCGAGCCGGCGCGCCTGGCCCGTGACCTCACCGAAGCCCTGGACCGCCTACCGCGTGGCTCGACGTCGATCACCGACCTGTCGTCCCATGTGGAAGAAGCCGTGGAGCGCGGCTGGGTATACGGCAGCCTGATGTTCGGCGAAAGCCAGGTGCGCACCGGTTATCTGGTGCTAGGCATCCTCAAGACGCCAAGCTTGCGCCACGCGCTGCTGGGGTTGTCTTCGGAATTCGACAAGATCAAGGCCGAGGCACTGAGCGAGCGTTTTGATGAATACGTTGGCGACTCGCCGGAAAACGCCTTGAGCGCCAGCGACGGCTTTAACGCCGGTGTTCCAGGCGAGGCCAGCGGCGCCATGGCACCGAGTGCGATGGGCAAACAGGAAGCCCTCAAGCGTTTCACCGTCGACCTGACCGAACAGGCTCGCAGCGGCAAGCTCGACCCTATCGTCGGCCGTGACGAAGAGATCCGCCAACTGGTGGACATCCTCATGCGCCGCCGCCAGAACAACCCGATCCTCACCGGTGAAGCCGGCGTCGGCAAGACGGCCGTGGTCGAAGGTTTCGCCCTTCGCATCGTCGCCGGTGACGTGCCGCCTGCACTGAAAGACGTGGAACTGCGCAGCCTTGATGTCGGCCTGCTGCAAGCCGGCGCCAGCATGAAAGGCGAGTTCGAACAGCGCCTGCGCCAGGTCATCGAAGACGTCCAAGCCTCGCCCAAGCCGATCATCCTGTTTATCGACGAAGCCCATACCCTGGTAGGTGCCGGTGGCGCCGCCGGGACGGGTGATGCGGCCAACCTGCTCAAGCCCGCCCTTGCCCGTGGCACCTTGCGTACCGTGGCCGCCACCACTTGGGCCGAGTACAAGAAGCACATCGAGAAAGACCCAGCGCTGACCCGCCGCTTCCAGGTCGTGCAAGTTGCTGAACCGTCGGAAGACAAAGCTCTGCTGATGATGCGCGGCGTGGCCTCGACCATGGAGAAACACCACCAGGTGCAGATCCTCGACGAAGCCCTTGAAGCCTCGGTAAAGCTGTCTCACCGCTATATCCCGGCGCGCCAGTTGCCCGATAAATCCGTAAGCCTGCTGGACACCGCCTGCGCCCGCGTCGCCATCAGCCTGCACGCCGTACCGGCCGAAGTGGACGACAGCCGCCGCCGCATCGAAGCCCTGGAAACCGAGCTGCAAATCATCGCCCGCGAGCATGCCATCGGCATCGACATTGGTGCGCGCCAGAGCAACAGCGAAACCCTGTTAAGCGCCGAGCGTGAGCGCCTGGCGACCCTGGAAAGCCGCTGGGCCGAAGAGAAAACCCTGGTGGATGAATTGCTCGCCACCCGTGCCACCCTGCGTGAAAAGGCCGGGGTTGTGGACAGCGATGCGGGTAACAACGAGAGCGATGAGTTGCGTGCGAAACTGGTCGATCTGCAACAGCGACTGACCGCGCTGCAAGGCGAAACTCCGCTGATCCTACCGACCGTGGATTACCAGGCCGTGGCCTCGGTGGTCGCTGATTGGACCGGTATCCCGGTGGGCCGCATGGCTCGCAATGAACTGGAGACGGTGCTTAACCTCGACCAGCACCTGAAGAAACGCATCATCGGCCAGGACCACGCCCTGCAGATGATCGCCAAGCGCATCCAGACCTCCCGAGCCGGCCTCGATAACCCGAGCAAGCCGATTGGCGTGTTCATGCTCGCCGGCACCTCCGGCGTGGGCAAGACCGAAACCGCCCTGGCCTTGGCCGAGGCCATGTACGGCGGTGAGCAGAACGTGATCACCATCAACATGAGCGAGTTCCAGGAAGCTCACACGGTGTCGACCCTCAAGGGCGCGCCACCGGGCTATATCGGCTACGGCGAAGGCGGCGTGCTGACCGAAGCAGTGCGGCGTAAACCCTACAGCGTGGTGCTGCTGGACGAGGTGGAGAAAGCCCACCCGGACGTGCATGAAATTTTCTTCCAGGTGTTCGACAAAGGCGTGATGGAAGACGGCGAAGGCCGGGTGATCGACTTCAAGAACACCCTGATCCTGCTGACCACCAACGCCGGTACCGAGCTGATTTCCCGCGTCTGCAAAGACCCGGCGAACATCCCCGAGCCGGAAGAAATCGCCAAGGCCCTGCGTCAGCCATTGCTGGAGATCTTCCCGCCTGCCTTGCTCGGCCGCCTGGTGACGATCCCCTACTACCCGCTGAGCGACGAGATGCTCAAGGCGATCACCCGCCTGCAACTCAACCGCATCAAGAAGCGCGTGGAGAATACCCACAAGGTCGCTTTCGACTACGACGACGCGGTGGTCGACCTGATCGTCTCGCGCTGCACCGAAACCGAAAGCGGCGGACGCATGATCGACACCATCCTCACCAACAGCCTGCTGCCGGACATGAGCCGTGAGTTCCTCACGCGCATGCTTGAGGGCAAGGCGCTGGCGGGTGTGCGCATCAGCAGCCGGGATAATGAATTGCACTACGACTTCAGCGACGCCGAATAACGACTGTTGGAATGCGGTTTAAGTGTGGGAGGGGGCTTGCCCCCGATGGCGGTGAATCAGTCGCCTGATACCTCAACTGACACACTGCTATTGGGGGCAAGCCCCCTCCCACATTTGAACTCAGCTTCTTCGGTTATTTGGTCATTTTCGAGACGCCCGATGCTATTCAACCAAGCCTCACGCCTGGCCAAGATCACCAGCCCCCTCGGGCCGGATGTGCTGCTGCTCAATGAAATGGGCGGCGGCGAAGAGCTGGGCCGACTGTTCAACTATGAGCTGCAACTGACGTCCCTGGACGCCAACATCGACCTCAACCAGTTGCTGGGCAAGCCGATGAGCGTCGGCGTGCAACTGGCGGACGGTGGCGAGCGGCACTTCCACGGCATCGTCGCGCGTTGCAGCCAGAACATCGATCAGGGTCAGTTCGCCAGTTATCAGGTGACGCTGCGCCCGTGGTTCTGGCTGCTCAGCCGCACCTCCGATTGCCGGATCTTCCAGAACCTGAGCATCCCGCAGATCATCAAGCAGGTGTTCCGCGACCTGGGTTTTTCCGACTTCGAAGACGCCCTGAGCCGGCCGTACCGCGAGTGGGAGTACTGCGTGCAGTACCGCGAGACCAGCTTCGATTTCGTCAGCCGCTTGATGGAGCAGGAAGGCATCTACTACTTCTTCCGCCATGAACAGGACCGTCACGTGCTGGTGCTGGCCGACGCCTATGGCGCCCACACCACGGTGCCAGGCTACGCGTCTATCCCGTATTACCCCAAGGACGAGCAGCAGCGCGAACGCGACCACATGCACAACTGGCACCTGGCGCAGGAAGTGCAACCGGGCTCCCTGGAGCTCAACGACTACGACTTCCAGCGCCCCAGCGCCAGCATCGACGTGCGCTCGGCCATGCCGCGCCCGCACACTGCCGGCGACTACCCGCTGTACGACTACCCCGGCACCTACGTGCAAAGCGCCGACGGCGAACACTACGCGCGCACCCGCATCGAAGCCCTGCAAACCCTGCATGAGCAAATCGAGTTCGCCGGCAACGCGCGCGGGCTAGGTTCTGGCCACCTGTTCAGCCTCACTGGCTTCAGCCGCCAGGACCAGAACCGCGAATACCTGATCGTCGGCTGCCGCTATTACATCGTCCAGGAAAGCCTGGAAAGCGGCGGCGGCTCGGGCTCGGCGCAGTTCGAAAGCAGCCTGACCTGCATCGACGCCCAACAAAGCTTCCGCCCGCTGGCCAACACCCACCGCCCCATCGTCAAAGGCCCTCAGACCGCCTTGGTTGTAGGCCCCAAAGGCGAGGAGATCTGGACCGACCAGTACGGCCGCGTAAAGGTGCACTTCTACTGGGACCGCCACGACCAATCCAACGAAAACAGCTCGTGCTGGATTCGCGTATCGCAGTCCTGGGCTGGCAAGAACTGGGGCTCGATGCAGATTCCACGGATTGGCCAGGAAGTGATTGTCAGCTTTCTTGAAGGCGACCCCGACCGGCCGATCATCACCGGCCGCGTGTACAACGCTGAGCAGACCGTACCGTACGACCTGCCGGAAAACGCGACCCAGAGCGGCATGAAAAGCCGTTCGAGCAAGGGCGGCACACCGGCCAACTTCAATGAAATCCGCATGGAGGACAAGAAGGGGTTGGAGCAGTTGTACATCCATGCCGAGCGTAACCAGGACATCGTCGTCGAAGTGGACGAAAGTCACTCGGTAGGGCATGACCGCAATAAGAGCATTGGGCATGACGAGACGGTGACGATTGGGAATAACCGTGTGCGCATCGTCAAGCAGGAAGACATCCTTTCTGTGGGCAAGAGGAAAACCGACAGTATCAGCCAGAGCTACGTGATTGAAGTGGGCGAAAACCTACGTCTGGTCTGCGGTAAAAGCATTCTGGAGTTGAACGCCAGCGGGCAGATCAACCTGAGCGGCGTCAATATCAGCTTCCACGCCAGCGGCGATGCCGAGTTCAACACCGGCGGTGTGCTGCACCTGAACAACGGCGGCGGCCCCGGCGCCACGCCGGATGGCCAAGGCCAGAAAGGCGCCATTGACGCCAATATCAAGGCAGCGTTCCCCGCACCTAAAAGCTCCTGACGAGACCTGTTTGCCATGACGTACCGTATCAACGAATTCCAGTTTCAACTGCCCGCCAGTGAGTTGCAGGACGCGACGATCAACATCCTCAAGTTCCCCGAACTGGGCACGTCCCTGATCGTCAGCCGCAGCCTGCTGGCCGAAGGCGAAACCCTGCACAGCAACTTCAACGACCAACTCCAGCGCCTGGAAAAACAGGTGCAGGACTTGCGCTACCAACCGGGTGTCGATGTGCGCCTGGGCGCCGCGCAAGAGGTCGAAGGCATCGAGCTGCGCAGCCAGTTCAACAAGGGCAATGACAAGGTGTTCCAGTATCAGTTGGCCCTGGTGATACCGGGCACACGCAAGATGCTCGCGTTGAGTTATGTGAAGGCGGATAAGCTGGGTGATGCCGAGGCGGCGCATTGGGCGTTGATCAAGAACTCGCTGTCGTTCGACGCGCTTTGATGAGCGGCCTGCATGTCTGACGCACTTTGGGCGGCCCGGATGGGCGATGCGCTCGACCATACCTCGATGATGGCCGACATTCTCGGCGGCGTGCTGGAGGTGGCGGCGAACATCGCGATTACCGCACTGGCCACGGCGGCGGTGGTGGCCGCCACCGGGATCACCGTTGTCACGGGCGGGTTGGGGTGCTTCCTGCTGGGCGCAGTAGTCGGCGTGGTGGTGGGCCTCGCGATGAGCAAGACCGGAGCCGACAAGGGCCTGAGCAATTTATGCGAGGGCATCGGCAACGCGCTGTTCCCACCGACGGTACAGGCCAATATCCTCACAGGATCCCTCGATACCTTTACCAATAACATCCCCTCTGCCCGTGCTGCCGGGGCGGTTGTTTCCCATGTAGCACCGGCCGGCACGGAGTTGGAAATGCAGGCTCCGGAAGAAGAGCCTGAAGCCGAAGCCAGTTACCTGGACATGGCCGGCGAGTTCTTCTCACAGATGTGGCGCCCCACCGTGGCTTCGCCTGCGCCAGGTACAGAAACTAAGCCCGAAGACCTGGTGCTTTGCATGAAGCACCCACCGATGCCGCCGCAGTTCATGGCCGAAGGCTCGGACAAGGTGACCATCAACGGCCAGCCCGCGGTGCGCAGCGGCGATCGCAGCACCTGCGATGCGAAAGTGGTGTCCTCCGGTCTGATCTCCCCCGACGTCACCATCGGCGGCGGCTCGGTGGTGGTGCGTGAGATTCGCAGCGGCAAAACCCCGGGGGTCGGGTTGGCAGTGACTGTGCTGCTGATGCTCAAGGGCGGCAAGGGCAAGTTCTTCAGCAAATTGCCGTGCATGTTGGCCGGCGCGGCGGCGTCGATGGCTGTGAGCAGTGCGATGGGCGCGGCGGCCAACGCCGCCATGGGCTCGTCGAACCCGGTCCATGCGGCCACTGGGGCCAAGGTGCTCGGCGGCGATGACGAACTGGATTTCGTCCTACCCGGCCTGTTGCCGATTGACTGGCAGCGCTTCTACAACAGCCGCGATGAACGCCGTAACACGCTGTTCGGCAAGGGCTGGAGCGTTGCCTACGAAGTGTGCGTCGAAATCCGGCCCCATCCCGAAGGCGGCGACACCCTGGTCTACACCGACGAACAGGGGCGCCCCATCGATATGGGCACCATTCCTTTGGGCGGCGCGGTGTTCAGCGCCGGTGAGGGGCTTGCTGTACGGCGCAACCGCAATGGGCAGTTGTTGATCGAAAGCGACGACGGTGCGTACCGCTTGTTCGAGCCCACCCCGACAAACCCGTCGCTGCTGCGCCTGAGCCAATTGGGTGACCGTAACGACAACCGCATCTATCTCGATTATGACGAGGCCGACGGCCTGGTGAGGCTGCGCGACACCTTCGACCTGACTCAGGTCGAACTGATTCGCGACCCACTCCACGTGACCCGCATCGAGCGCGTCTACCCCGATCAACGCCGAGAAGTACTCGCAAGCTACGATTACGACGCCATCGGCAACCTGGCCGAGGTACGCGATGCCAGCGGCCAAGTGCAAAGGCGCTTTGCCTATGACACCGGGCAACGCATGGTGGAGCACCAGTTGCCCAGCGGCTTGCACTGCTTTTATGAGTGGGCCCTGATAGATGGTCTGGAATGGCGCGTGGTCAAACATTGGACCAATGAAGGTGATGCCTACCGGTTCGACTATGACTTGCAGGCCGGCACCACACGCATTACCGACAGCTTGCAGCGTGTCAGCACCCGGCACTGGAACAGCCAACACCAGATCACCCTCTACAGCGACAACCTCGGCCAGACCTGGCTGTTCGAATGGAACGACGAGCGCCAACTGCTCAACGCCACCGACCCACAGGGCGGCCGCTATGAATACAGCTACGACGAGGCAGGCAACCTCATCGGCGAAACCGACCCCCTGGGGCGCAGCAACTCGACGTTATGGCTGGAGCACTGGGCCCTGCCGTTGGCGCAAACCGACGCCGCCGGCAACAGTTGGCGCTACCGCTATGATCAGCGCGGCAACTGCACCGCCGCCATTGACCCGCTGGGCCATGTCACCCGCTATCGCTATGACGACCATGGCCAGGTCGTCGAGATCATCGACGCCACGGGTAAAAGCAAAAAGCTGCGTTGGAACCCGTTCGGGCAACTGATCGAGCACATCGATTGCTCGGGGTACCCGACCCGGTTCAGCTACAACGAGCAGGGCTTTTTGCAAGTCATCACCGACGCCCTCGGCGAACGTACCCAATTCCACTACGACGCCCAAGGCCGCTTGCTCAGCAGCCAATTACCCGACGGCCGTAGCGAGCAGTACCAACGAGATATCAGCGGCCAACTGACCGCTTATACCGACCCGGCCGGCCACACCACGCGCTATCAACACAACCGCCGGGGCCAGGTGCGCCAACGCACCGATGCCCATGGCCGGCAAGTGGAGTTCGGGTATGACAACTTTGGTCGGCTGCAAGCGCTGGTCAACGAGAACGGGGAACGTTACCGGTTTGCCTGGGATGATGGGGATCGGTTGACGGAGCAGCGTAACCTTGATGGCAGCGCGAAACGTTATACATACGATGCCCTCGATAACGTAAACAGAGTCGAGACCATCGCGGCGATGCGAACAGGTCAGCAGACCAATGAAAAAACTATCGTCCAGCATCTGCAACGGGATGCGATGGGCCGACTGACAACCCGAATCACACCAGATGGACACTCCTGCTTCCGCTACAGTCCGTTGAACCAGTTAGTCGAAGCAATCGCTATCGATAACGACGGCAACCAACAACGAGTGGGCTTCGCTTATGACGCGCGGGGTTATCTCACCGAAGAAAAGAGCACCGCCGGGAACCTGAAGCATCACTATGATGAACTCGGCAATCTAATCCAGACGCAATTGCCTGATGGCCGCCGGATTAACCGCTTGCACTATGGCAGTGGCCATTTGCATCAGCTAAATCTCGACGGCCATGTAATAAGCGACTTCGAGCATGATCGACTGTATCGAGAGGTCATCCGGACACAAGGCCACATCAGTACGCGAAGCGAATATGACCGCAGCGGCCGCTTACGCACTCGCCAACATCGGCATGCCAGCCTAGCGGCCTTGATGCCAGCGCCCGAACAAATACATTTTGAGTTCGATCCCAGCGACCATCTTGTGGGTCGTCTCGAACGGGGCCCACAAGGACAACAACGCCAACTGCTGCACTACGATATGACAGGGCGGATTCGTGCAACCCAGGGAGGCCGCCAAACTCAGAACGAATCATTTTGCTTCGATGCCGCTGCCAATCTTCTCGACAGCTCATCCGGTTCTACAGAGCAGGTAGCGCATAACCAACTGATCACTTATCAGGATAAGCGGTACTGCTACGACGGGTTCGGGAGAGTGATTGAAAAATCCAGCAGACGACACGGTTTACAGCATTTTAGCTATGACACTGATCACCGGCTGATCGAAGTCCGAACGCAAAAACCAGAGGGAGAAAGCGTAGTCAGAATGCGCTATGACCCGCTGGGACGACGGATTGAGAAAACCGAACATAACAGCAAAGGGCAGCTCATAGGCCACACCCGCTTCGACTGGGACGGCCTGCAATTACTGAAAGAGCATAAAAATAGTCAAATCAGCCTGTACCTCTACCTCAATAATGGTCACGAGCCCCTGGCTAGGGTCGATGGTATTGGTGAAGGTCAACGAATTCGTTACTACCACAACGATCCCAATGGACTGCCCCACGCGTTGACGGAAAGTGACGGTCACCCGCTATGGCATGCAGAGTTTCAGGTTTGGGGCAACACAGTCGATGAGACCCGCGAGCCCTACTTTATTGAGGAACAGAACCTGCGTTTCCAGGGGCAGTACCTAGACCGGGAAACAGGATTGCACTACAACACCTTTCGTTTCTATGACCCAGACATAGGACGCTTCACCAGCCCCGACCCGTTGGGTCTGACAGGAAGCCTCAATCTTTATCGCTATGCACCGAATCCATTCACCTGGATCGATCCGCTCGGACTAAAAGAGGACGAAATCATTCGCTACATGGGCAAAAGCGAAACTGTCGCCTCTAAGGCTGCCAACGGCGGTAAGGGGGGCTTGGTTCCGAATATTAGGGGTGAGAAAGCCATCTGGGTCAATCATGACAGCAACCCCGGCTTCAACCCTGGAAAGGAACAGTATCGGGTAGTGGCCACAGTCAACAATGAAGGGGTCAGCATGCTCAACAATCATAAGGATATTTCTGACGTTGACTATAAAGAGACAGGGTTGAAAGATGGCGTGCTGTCAAAAACGAATGAACCCAAGGCAAAAGGAATCGGTAACCGATTACTCGACAAATTTAACAAAACCATTACCTCCTTTCGAGTCGAGAAAAAAGGCCCGAACGGAAAGTGGAAGACATGCGGATAGCGGAAAATGGACCTGTTCAACCTCCTTTCATACAAGCTTGAAAATTTCCTGAACATCCGGCCATGTCCGACAGAGTTCGGTGATGTTTTTTACCGAGAAGATGAGCCTTCTCTACTCTCTGTCGCCGCCAGAAAGCTCAATGGGACTACGCTTTATGTGAGCCGCTGGCATGACCTGTTTTCCATCAGTACCTTCGAAAAAGCCATGTCGAAGCTCGGCTTCACAGAACCGGACTGTTATGCCCTCCTGTCAGTCCTGTCACGCTTCGGTTATTTACTTGAAATAGACAACCGTCAACGGACCAATAAAGACTACTTTATCTTCTTCTATATAATTCAATTGATCACTTTGAAAAACAATCAGATCGATGCGAATGAACAGTTCAAAAACCACATACTCAAATCCCTGCTTTTCGAACTGAGCATTGAAGACGAAATTTATAAGCGTTTCAGCATCAAAAATAATAAACTGATACTAAACGCAGATATTCTAGGGCCAACCCCACTACTGGACGTTATTGACCTGATTTATCAGGCAATCAAGGCCGACGACCGAAAAGAAAATGTAATCTTTAGCGTCTTAAAAGACTACCAAAAAAGTATTATTACACTACTGACAAAACCCAACGACACGAATTATCGTTTCCGATTTAATGATTGCCACAGCGAATTCATGTATCCCGATGTATTTCTGCATGCTTACGCTAACGACAGGCAAACGTTATTTGACGCTATCGTTGATACGGTCAACCCACTTCAATCCACACACAATCTTTTTGTTTCCAACATCATCCTAATGAACTACGCCTTTTATATTATTAAAAATAAACCTCAAGAAATATTGAGACTTAAAAAACATACCCGTGATAAAGCCGTGTTCGAAAAAGTGGTGCAAGCAATCGTCTCTCGCCGGATGTCTGTCAAAAAAGAATGCTTCAGGAATATTCTGACAGATCACGATCTTTCCTCGATAAACGATAGCCCAACCGTGTTCTACAACATTTTATATTCGCTATAGCCGCTACGCCGTCAAGGCCATTGGATTGTCTGGGCAACCCTATCCTGATCAAGCGCCTGAAGACCGCATTGACCTGTATGCCTTAAAACACAAGGATCCTGTGACTATGGAAGGTAACGTGCTAAACACCGATTGGCCCAGCAGAGCAGCCTATGTCTGATGCCCTATGGGCGGCCCGGATGGGGGATGCGCTTTCCCACACTTCGATGATGGCCGACATCCTTGGCGGTGTGCTGGAGGTGGCGGCCAATATCGCGATCACCGCCGTGGCGACCGCGGCCGTGGTTGCGGCCACCGGCATTACCGTCGCCACTGGCGGGCTGGGTTGCTTCCTGCTGGGCGCGGTGGTGGGCACGATTGTCGGCCTGGCCATGAGCAAGACGGGGGCAGATAAAGGTCTGACGAATTTATGCGATAGCTTCAGCAATGCGCTGTTCCCGCCCACGGTGCAGGCGAACATTCTCACGGGCTCCACCGACACCCTCACCAACAACATCCCCGCCGCCCGTGCCGCCGGGGCGATCAGCTCCCACGTCGCGCCGGCCGGCACCGAGCTGGAAGAACCCGAGCCTGAGCCAGAAGCCAGCTACCTGGACATGGCCGAGAGTTTCTTCTCGCAGATGTGGCGTCCTACAGTGGCAACCCCCGCTCCCGGCGCCGTGCCCAAGCCGCTGGACCTGGTGGTGTGCATGAAGCACCCACCTATGCCACCGCAGTTCCTTGCCGAGGGCTCGAACAAGGTCACGATCAACGGCCAGCCGGCGGTGCGCAGTGGTGATCGCAGTACGTGCGATGCGACCGTGGTGTCGTCCGGGTTGATTTCATCGAACGTGACCATCGGCGGCGGCTCGGTGGTGGTGCGCGAGATTCGCAGCGGCAAGACCCCGGGTGTGGGGCTGGCGGTGACAGCGTTGTTGATGCTCAAGGGTGGCAAGGGCAAGTTCTTCAGCAAGCTGCCGTGCATGTTGATCGGCGGCGCGACCTCGATGGCCGTGAGCAGTGCGATGGGGGCCATGGCCAACGCGGCGATGGGCTCGTCGAACCCGGTGCATGCGGCCACCGGCGCCAAGGTGTTGGGCGGCGATGATGAGCTGGATTTCGTACTGCCTGGCATCCTGCCGATTGATTGGCAGCGTTTCTACAACAGCCGTGACGAACGCACGGGCGGTTTGTTCGGTGCGGGTTGGAGCGTGCCGTATGAGGTGTGCGTCGAAATTCGTCCCCATCCCGAGGGCGGCGAAACGCTGGTCTACACCGATGAACAGGGCCGGCCTATCGACATGGGCAGTATTCCCCTGGGCGGCGCGGTGTTCAGCGCCGGTGAAGGGCTGGCCGTGCGGCGACACCTCAACGGGCAGTTGCTGATTGAAAGCGATGACGGTCTGTATCGCTTATTTGAGCCTTCCACCAACCCGGCTTTGCTGCGCCTCAGCCAGCTCGGCAACCGCAACAAAAACCGCATCCATGTTGATTACGACGAAGCCGGGCGGCTGATCCGGCTGCGCGATACGTTCGACTTGGCGCAAGTGGAGTTGATCCGCGATCAAGGCCACGTGATGCGGCTCGAACGTCTTTACCCCGATCAACGCCGCGAAGTACTGGTCAGCTATGGCTATGATGCCGCCGGTAATCTGGCTGAAGTACGCGACGCCACCGGCCAGGTGCAGCGGCGCTTCAGCTACGATGCCGGCCGGCGCATGGTCGAGCACCAGTTGCCGACCGGTCTGCGCTGTTTCTACGAATGGGCCTTGGTTGAAGACGTGGAATGGCGCGTGGTCCGGCACTGGACCGACGAAGGCGACGCCTACCAGTTCGACTATGACTTGCAGGCCGGTATCACGCGGATTACCGACGGCTTGCAACGCGTCAGTAGCCGCCACTGGAACACCCAGCACCAGATCGTTCGCTACTGCGATAACCTCGGGCAAACCTGGCGGTTCGAGTGGAACGACGAGCGCCAATTGCTCAGCGCCACCGACCCGCTGGGCGGGCGCTTTGCATACAGCTACGACGACGCCGGCAACCTGATCGGCGAGACCGACCCGCTGGGCCGCAGCGACTCGACCTTGTGGCTTGAGCACTGGGCACTGCCGCTGGTGGAGACCGACGCCGCCGATAATAGCTGGGCGTATCGCTACGATCAGCGCGGCAACTGCATCGCCGAAACCGATCCGCTGGGCTACGTCACCCGCTACCGCTATGACGATCACGGCCAGGTCGTGGAGATCATCGACGCCACCGGCAAAAGCAAGAAGATGCGCTGGAACCCGTTCGGGCAGTTGGTTGAGCATATTGATTGTTCGGGTTACCCGACGCGTTTCAGTTATGACGAGCGCGGTTATTTGCAGGTCATTACCGACCCGCTAGGGGAACGAACAACCTTCACATACGACACGATGGGCAGGATGCTCAGCCAGCAGTTGCCAGATGGTCGTATCGAGTATTTTCAACGTAACGCCTGTGGACAATTGACGGTCCATACCGACCCGTCAGGCCACTCGACTCATTATCAGTACAACCCTCGCGGGCGCATTCGCCAGCGCACGGATGCGCACGGCCGCAAAGTGCAATTCAGCTATGACAGCTACGCACGGCTGCAAGCACTGACCAACGAGAATGGCGAATGTTATCGTTTCACGTGGAATGCCAATGATCGCCTGGTCGAGCAGCGCGACCTAGATGGCAGCGCCCATCGCTATGACTACGATGCATTGAACAGCATCACCAGCGTTACTGCTTTACCAACTCACGACAGCAATGCGCCAGGTCTCCCTGAACAGCCTATTGTTCACTGTTTGGAGCGTGACGCTGCCGGGCGCCTGGTTGTCAAAATCACCGACGATGGCCGCACGGATTATTTATACGATCTCCTGGATCAATTGATCGCAATCACGTTCAAGGACGCCCAGGGCAACGAACAAAAATTGAGTTATCGCTATGACGCCCTCGGCCAGCCACTCGAAGAGCAAAGCTCGGCCGGCAGTTTGAAACATCGCTATGACGAATTGGGCAATCTGACCCAGACCCAATTACCCGATGGTCGCTGGATCAACCGTCTGTACTACGGCAGTGGTCATTTGCACCAGATCAACCTCGATGGCCAAGTCATCAGTGACTTCGAGCGGGACCGCCTGCATCGTGAAGTACTTCGCACACAAGGTCAGATCAGCACCCGCACTGAATATGATCGGGGCGGGCGGTTGCGCGCTCGTGTACGGTATCCAAGTACCCTGCCGCGACCACTGACGGGAATGAGCTCGACATACTTCGACTTTGATCCCAGCGACAACCTGATCGCCCGCCACGAACAAAAAGCAGGAATTGCACACCAAAAGTCGTTTCACTACGACGCCACTGATCGCATCATTGCCAGCCAGAATCCAATACATGGGACGCAGGAAAGCTTTGCTTATGACGCAGCGGCCAACCTTCTGGATGGTCCCCGGCCGGGTGTAGGCCTGGTGGTACATAACAAATTAATAACCTACCAAGACAAGCGTTACCGGTATGACAGTTTCGGTCGCCTGGTTGAAAAACGTAGTGCTCGTCGCGCCGTTCAACTATTCAAGTACGACGCTGAAAGCAGAGTGGTCGAAATACGAAATCAGCACGCCGCCAATGAAACTGTCATCACAATGACCTACGACCCTTTAGGTCGTCGGATTACAAAAACCGAACAAAACAGCAACGGTAATACGCTTGGTACCACTCGTTTTGTCTGGGACGGGTTGCAACTGATACAAGAGCACCGTAATAACCAGACCAGCCTTTATCTTTATGAAGATGGGAGCTATGAAGCACTGGCACGTGTTGATGGCCTCGGCCCACTGCAAAGAATCAGGTACTACCACAACGATCCTAACGGACTGCCGCACGAATTGACGGACCACGATGGGCACCGCGTATGGCAGGCCAGTTATTACGCTTGGGGTAATACTGCCGAGGAAACCAGAGAGTCTTCTTACATCGAAGAACAGAACTTGAGGTTTCAGGGGCAATACTTGGACCGGGAAACCGGTTTGCACTACAACACGTTCAGGTTTTACGACCCCGATATAGGTCGGTTTATCACGCCGGACCCCATAGGACTCGCCGGTGGCTTGAACCTCTATCAGTACGGGCCTAATCCGATGGGCTGGTGTGATGCGTGGGGGCTGGCAGGCAGTCCAACCACAGCGACTCATATCACCTACCTGGGCGTCGACAAAGCGACCGGCAAACCTTATGTCGGTTATGCCAGCATGCAAGGCAAACAGGTAGGTTCAGACGTATTGAACTATCGCTACGGGTCAAATTTCGATCGCTTTGGCGGCCAAGCACCTCAAGTCCTGCATACCGCCTACGGCCAGGATGGCAAGGACACTACACGAGGGCTGGAACAACGAGTGTATGAAGGCTTGGGAGGAAAAGATGGAACCGCCAACGCACAAAACCCGGTCGGCAAAGGAAATGGCCGAAGGAAAGAATACCTGGCTGCGGCGGATAAACATTTGTCTCAGACAGACTCAGGCAAAGCACTGGATAAACGCATAAAAGCCGCGAATAAAACCAAGGGCAAAGCCCCTGTCAAAGTCGCCGGCAAAAGCAGAGGTGCGCGAGCAGGCCGCTGCTCGTGAATATCATCAATGACTATTGAAAATGGAGTGGGCCCATGGCCAAGCGCATCCTCTGGAAGGAAGGCGATCTAGTCAGCCTCAAATTGCGAGATGACTTATACACCGTAGGCCAGATGATCAAGAACTCCGTCATGCGCTTCTACGATGTGAGAAGCGTGGACGGCGTCTGGACCGATCTCGCGCTGGACAACAGTATGATCCTGTTCAGTGGTTTTGTCGGCAAGGTGGTGACCCAGAGATTGGCAACGGAAAAACTAATTTCCGTCACGCCATTTAGCCTTTCGGATCATGAGCGTTATTGGCTCAGGCCCCACGTCAGCTTTGAGGGTGGCTTTCCGTTTCGAGATGCTGATCTTGTTGACCTCGGCATCGGCTGCGATGCTGACTACAGCCTGGTACCTGCACTAAAGGAAGATCTGCAACTTTCGGACAGTCGCGACATCATCGAAAAGTATGAGTTGACCAACATGTGGGGAGATGAGGACCTCAGCGACAGACTGTGTCGCTACTTCGATACCGGTGTTAACCGGGATGATTTGAAATTTGAAGTCTTTCCGGGGCTCTGGAACGATCGTGAAAGCCTCAGGCCTTTAACCCGACGACTGCCTTTGCCGTTGAGATAGACAAGCAGTGTTTAGGTGGTTTGAAGCATTAAAAAATGGGCACCCAACCCAGTCGGCGTGCCCATTTTTCCTACCACCCCGCCCCCTGTCGAGACGGTACTGCAATTACGCGTTAACAGTGTCTTTCAGCGATTTACCCGGTTTGAATGCAACGGTATTGCTCGCCTTGATTTTCACAGGCTCACCGGTTTGCGGGTTTTTGCCGGTGCGGGCGCCACGATGGCGTTGCAGGAAGGTGCCGAAGCCAACCAGGGTGACGCTGTCCTTGCGGTGCAGGGCGCCGGTGATTTCTTCGAGAACGGCGTTGAGGACGCGGTTGGCCTGTTCTTTGGTGAGATCTGCTTTTTCAGCGATGGCGGCTGCGAGTTCTGGTTTACGCATGTGTGAAGCCTCTTTGACGGTTTTTTGTTGTTATGTCCGTGCTGCTCTCTTCTGGAGCAGCGCCCAAAGCGCCGCAGGCTCTACTCTGCGGCAGACGGGAGTGAGGATGGCATGCCCTCGCACGCTCCGCCAGTCTCGCGGCGACCTTTCTGAGGGTAGAAATGTGCTAATTCCGACAGAACGACCGGCATTTACGCCAGTAAAGGCGGAAGTTCTTTGTTGAGGGCCAGTTTTTCCATCACCGCCGTGCCCGTCAGCGCATAACCCAGCAGGCGACCGCTGGCGTCGCGGCACAGGGCCTTGATGTCGGCGCCCTGGCCTTCGACGCTCCAGACGCCTTCGGAGCCCCTTGGCGGCGGCGAAACCACCAGCGGGCAGACCGGGGTTTTCACGGTGACGGGCATCGGGCCGTAGCTAACGGCCGTGGCATTGCCGGCCAGGGTTTGGGCCAGAGCGCGGGCGCAGGTCATCAGAGGCATGACGTACAGCAGGTTCAGGCCGTCGACCTCAGCGCAGTCGCCCAGGGCGTAGATGTTGGCGTGGGAGGTCTTGAGGTGACGGTCCACCATGATCCCACGGTTGATTTGCAGGCCCGCGGCGGCAGCCAGGTCGATACGTGGGCGCAGGCCGATGGCCGAAACGACCAGATCGCACAGAATCACTTCACCGTCAGAAAGGTGCGCTTCCAGCCCGTCCGCCGTGCGCTGCAGGCGGTTGAGCACCGGCCCCAGGTGGAAACGCGCCCCCAGGCCTTCCAAGCCAGCTTGTACAGCGGCAGCGGCTGCCGGGTGCAGCAGGGTTGGCATCACTTGCTCGCACGGAGCGACCAGGTCGATTTCATAACCGCCAAGGATCAGGTCATTGGCGAATTCACAGCCGATCAAGCCGGCGCCGAGCAGCAGCACGCGGCGTTTACCAGCAGCGGCAGCGCGAAAGCGTGCGTAGTCTTCGAGGTCGTTGATCGGGAAAATCAGTTCCGCCGCGTCGCCTTCAACCGGGACGCGGACGGTTTCTGCACCCCAGGCCAGGATGAGGTCACGGTAAACCACCGCTTCCTCGCCGATCCACAGGCGTTTGTGGCCCGGGTCGATGCCGCTGACACGGGTGTGAGTTCGCACTTCGGCCTTGAGTTGCTCGGCCATGGCGCCCGGCTCAGCCATGCTAAGGCCGTCGGCCTCCTTGTTTTTGCCAAAGCCGGTGGAGAGCATGGGCTTGGAGTAGGAGCGCCCGTCATCTGCGGTGATCAGCAGCAAGGGGGTTTCGCTGTCGAGCTTGCGAAACTCCCGGGCCACGTTATAACCGGCCAATCCTGTGCCGATGATCACGACAGGTGCGTTCATTCCTTTCTCCTTGTAATACGTTTCTTAAATTCGGGATTAAGCGATTTCGATCATTTCGAAATCCATTTTGCCCACGCCGCAATCCGGGCACAGCCAGTCTGCAGGGACATCTTCCCAACGAGTGCCGGGCGCAATGCCGTCATCCGGCCAGCCGTCGGCTTCGTTGTAGATAAGGCCACAGACGATACATTGCCACTTCTTCATTACTTGCTTCCTCAGGTTCAGGCGTCTTGGCCGGCGGTCGTTGGATCCAGCGTTGCCGCGCGGCTCAGGGCGTTTTGTACTGATCGGGGCCGGCAGATGCAAGCGCGATCGACGCAAGGTGCCGGTTGAGCCCGGCAAAAGCCCAGGGTGCCATGGTAAGCTCGCCGCCTCTTTTGCTGCCAATACTGACTCACCGTGCCGCACTCAATCGCCCTCCCCGATGCTTGCCAATGGCTGATCCAGAGCCGTTTGAGCCCTCTGCCTACACCTTTGACCCTCAATTGGCTGTTCGATGACGGCTCGCTGACACGGCGGCTGACAGGGCTGTCCAACGACGGTTTCAGCGTAACGCCACTGTTCGAAGGCTGGCAGCCGCTGCGAGACGACGAGTGCGCCGCCCTGAACTTGGCCCCGGCCACTGTCGGCTGGGTGCGCGAGGTGTACTTGCGTGGGCACGGTCAGCCGTGGGTGTTTGCCCGCAGCGTGGCGGCGCGCAGTGCCTTGCAGGGCGATGGGCTGCACATGGATGAACTGGGCAGCCGCTCCCTGGGCGAGTTGCTGTTCTGCGATCAAGCCTTCACGCGCCAGGCAATCGAGGTGTGCTATTACCCACGGCAATGGCTGCCGACAGCCGATCAGGCGGATGGGCTATGGGCACGCCGCTCACGTTTTGATCGTGGATCGCTAAGCGTGTTGGTAGCGGAAATCTTCCTGCCGGACTTCTGGCACGTGCTGCATGAACATCCGGAGAACTGCTGATGTACCAACGTCTGCTCAAATCCCTGAACCGCCTGAACCCGAGGGCCTGGGACTTCATTCAGTTGACCCGGATGGACAAGCCCATCGGCATTTACTTGCTGCTGTGGCCGACACTCTGGGCGTTGTGGATTGCGGGCAAGGGTTCGCCCTCTTTCATCAATATTGTGATTTTCGTGTTGGGCGTGGTGCTGACCCGGGCGGGCGGCTGTGTGATCAATGACTGGGCTGACCGCAAGGTCGATGGCCATGTGAAGCGCACCGAGCAGCGCCCGCTGGTGAGCGGAAAGATCAGCTCCAAAGAGGCGCTGGTTTTTTTTGCGGTGCTGATGGGTATCAGTTTCCTGCTGGTGCTGCTGACCAACGCCACCACGATCCTGTTATCCCTTGGTGGATTGGCGCTGGCGGCGAGCTACCCGTTCATGAAGCGCTACACCTATTACCCGCAGGTGGTGCTGGGCGCGGCGTTCTCCTGGGGGATGCCGATGGCCTTCACCGCCGAGACCGGCAGCCTGCCCGCTGCTGCGTGGCTGTTGTACATCGCCAACCTGCTGTGGACGGTAGGCTACGACACGTATTACGCGATGACCGACCGTGACGACGACCTGAAGATTGGCGTGAAATCCACCGCGATCCTGTTTGGCGATGCCGACCGCGTGATCATCCTGACCCTGCAAAGCCTGGCGCTGGTGTGCCTGTTGCTGGCGGGGACGCGGTTTGAGTTGGGCGGATGGTTCCATCTGGGGCTGCTAGCTGCGGCGGGGTGTTTCGCTTGGGAGTTCTGGTACACCCGCGACCGGGACCGCCTGAAATGCTTCAAGGCGTTTTTGCACAACCACTGGGCCGGGTTGGCAATTTTTGTTGGGATTGTGGCGGATTACGGGTTTCGATGAGGGGCCAGGCCCCTCACCGAGAGTGGCCTGAATCAGGGCTTGGCGACTTGCCAGGCGCCGTCCATTTTGCCGTCGCCGGTCATGTCGCCGGCCTTTTTATCCATGACGAAGGTATAGAGCGGCTTACCGTTGTAGGCCCACTGGCTCTTTTGGTCATCACGGGTGATCACAGTCCATTTGCCCATTGGCTTGTCGGTGGACTCGGCCATCAACGGCGGCCAGTTAGTCGCGCACTTGTCGTTGCACATGGATTTGCCATCGGCATCCTTGGCAAAGGTATAGAGCGTCATTTCCTTGTGATCCACCAGCATCCCGTCTTTGGTCATCGCCGGCTCCGCCGCGAACGCCAGGGTCGGCAGCGTCAACGCGGCCGTTACCAGCAGGGCTTTCCAGGAAACAGTACGGTAAGTCATAGGAACCTTCCTTTTGTGGTTGTCAGGATTCGGACCCAAAGGGTAGTCCAGAGTGCCGTGATTTGCCCAAGCGACTAAATTACTGTCACACGACTGCAATAATTCCGTTATCTAATGCGGCGCAAGACAGTTAAATGACAAGAGGATTTTTGAGCATGGTTGGCAGGAGCATTCTGATTGTTGACGACGAAGCGCCCATCCGCGAGATGATCGCCGTTGCGTTGGAAATGGCCGGCTATGACTGCCTGGAGGCTGAGAACTCCCAGCAGGCCCATGCCATTATCGTCGACCGTAAGCCGGACCTGATCCTGCTGGATTGGATGCTGCCTGGCACTTCCGGCATCGAACTGGCCCGCCGCCTCAAGCGTGATGAACTGACCGGGGATATTCCGATCATCATGCTCACCGCCAAGGGCGAAGAGGACAACAAGATTCAGGGCCTGGAAGTGGGCGCTGATGACTACATCACCAAACCCTTTTCCCCACGGGAGTTGGTAGCGCGCCTGAAGGCGGTATTGCGCCGCGCCGGCCCGACCGATGGCGAAGCGCCGATTGAAGTCGGCGGTCTGATTCTCGACCCGATCAGCCACCGCGTCACCATCGACGGCACACCGGCCGAGATGGGCCCGACCGAATACCGCCTGCTGCAATTTTTCATGACCCACCAGGAACGCGCCTACACCCGTGGCCAGCTGCTGGACCAGGTGTGGGGCGGCAATGTGTATGTGGAGGAGCGCACCGTTGACGTGCATATCCGCCGCCTGCGCAAAGCCTTGGGCGACGCCTACGAGAATCTGGTACAAACCGTGCGCGGCACTGGCTACCGGTTCTCCACCAAAAGCTGAGCCAACCCTTCTACTTCCTTAACAGCTGACAAGGACGCATGTTTAAGTGAACCAGAACTGGCATGGCACCCTGATCCGCCACATGCTTCTTTTGATCACCGGCTGCCTGTTGGTCGGGCTGATCAGCGGCTACTACGGCTGGAGCCTGGCCATCGGCATCGGCCTGTACTTGGGTTGGACCCTCAAGCAACTGCTGCGTCTGCACGAATGGCTGCGCCAGCACAAACCCGACGAAGCACCACCCGACGGCTACGGCCTGTGGGGCGAGGTGTTCGACAGTATTTACCACCTGCAACGCCGCGACCAACGGGTACGCGGTCGCCTGCAAGCGGTGATCGACCGGGTGCAGGAGTCCACCGCCGCGCTCAAGGACGCGGTGATCATGCTCGACAGCGACGGCAACCTGGAATGGTGGAACCGTGCCGCCGAGACCTTGCTGGGCCTCAAAACGCCCCAGGACAGCGGCCAGCCGGTGACCAACTTGGTACGCCACCCGCGCTTCAAGGAATACTTCGAGCAGGACAACTACGAAGAAGCCTTGGAAATCCCCTCGCCGACCAACGACCGTGTGCGCATCCAGCTGTACCTGACGCGCTATGGCAACAACGAGCACCTGATGCTGGTTCGCGACGTAACGCGCATCCACCAACTGGAGCAGATGCGCAAAGACTTCGTCGCCAACGTCTCCCATGAACTGCGCACGCCGTTGACGGTGATCTGCGGCTATCTGGAGACGCTGCTGGATAACGTCGACGAGATCAACCCACGCTGGAGCCGTGCCCTGCAGCAGATGCAGCAACAAGGCTCGCGCATGCAGACCCTGCTCAACGACCTGCTGTTGCTGGCCAAGCTTGAAGCCACCGATTACCCCTCGGACAATCATCCGGTGGCGGTGCAAAGCCTGTTGCAGACCATCAAGAATGACGCGCAGGCCCTTTCCGGCGAGCGCGGGCAACAGATCAGCCTGGAAGCCGATCCACAGGTGTTGCTCAAGGGCAGCGAAGGCGAATTGCGTAGCGCGTTCTCCAATCTGGTGTTCAACGCCGTGAAGTACACGCAGGACAAAGGCGCCATCCGCATCCGCTGGTGGGCCGACGAGCAAGGCGCGCACCTGAGCGTGCAGGACTCCGGCATCGGCATCGACGCCAAGCACTTGCCTCGCCTGACCGAGCGTTTCTACCGTGTCGACTCCAGCCGCAACTCCAACACCGGCGGCACCGGGCTGGGCCTTGCCATCGTCAAGCATGTGCTGCTGCGCCACCGAGCGCGCCTGGAAATCAGCAGCGTGCTGGGACATGGCAGTACGTTCACCTGCCATTTTCCACCAGCGCAGATGACCCGTTCGCGGCTTGTCGGAAATGACGAATAACTCAAACACAGCACAAAACCAAATGTGGGAGGGGGCTTGCTCCCGATGGCGGTGCATCAGTATCAGATATGCTGACTGACACACTGCTATCGGGAGCAAGCCCCCTCCCACAATTGGAATTGTGCTGTTTCGAATAAGGCATTCCAGGCCCCACCCGGCGGTAACCACTAGGCAAGCGCCCCGCCAGCCGCTACATTGGCCGACTTGCGCCTGCCTCTCGGGCCTGCCTGTCACCCCTTATTGAACACATGGAACCTGCAAAACCCAATCATGGACCCTTCCCCTGGTATCACCCTCTCTACACTCTTCGCCGACTTCGGCATGATTCTTTTTGCTCTGATCCTGGTACTGCTCAACGGTTTTTTCGTTGCGGCGGAATTTGCCATGGTCAAGTTGCGCTCCACCCGAGTCGAGGCCATCGCCCACACCAACGGCTGGCGTGGACAGATCCTGCGTACCGTACACAGCCAGCTCGACGCTTACCTGTCGGCCTGCCAGCTGGGTATCACCCTCGCCTCCCTGGGCCTGGGTTGGGTCGGTGAGCCGGCGTTTGCGCACATCCTTGAACCGATGTTGGCCGCCGTGGGCGTCGAATCGCCGGAAGTGATCAAGGGCGTGTCGTTCTTTGCGGCGTTCTTCGTGATTTCCTACCTGCACATCGTGGTCGGTGAGCTGGCGCCCAAATCCTGGGCCATTCGCAAACCCGAGTTGCTGTCGCTGTGGACGGCGGTGCCGCTGTACTTGTTCTACTGGGCCATGTACCCGGCCATCTACCTGCTCAACGCCAGCGCCAACGCGATCCTGCGCATCGCCGGCCAAGGCGAGCCTGGCCCGCACCATGAGCACCATTACAGCCGCGAAGAACTCAAGTTGATCCTGCACTCCAGCCGTGGCCAGGACCCTAGCGACCAAGGCATGCGCGTATTGGCCTCGGCCGTGGAAATGGGCGAACTGGAAGTGGTCGACTGGGCCAACTCCCGCGAAGACCTAGTGACACTGGAATTCAACGCACCGCTCAAGGAAATCCTCGCGCTGTTCCGCCGCCACAAGTTCAGCCGCTACCCGGTGTACGACAGCGTCCGCCAGGAGTTCGTCGGCCTGCTGCACATCAAGGATTTGCTGCTGGAGCTGGCCGAACTCGACCATATCCCCGAGTCGTTCAACCTGGCCGAGCTGACTCGCCCGCTGGAGCGCGTGTCGCGCCACATGCCGCTGTCGCAGTTGCTGGAGCAGTTCCGTAAAGGCGGCTCGCACTTCGCCGTGGTCGAAGAGGCCGACGGCAACATCATCGGCTACCTGACCATGGAAGACGTGCTGGAAGTGCTGGTCGGCGATATCCAGGACGAACACCGCAAGGCCGAACGCGGCATCCTGGCCTACCAGCCGGGCAAGCTGCTGGTACGTGGCGATACCCCGTTGTTCAAGGTAGAACGCCTGCTCGGCATCGACCTGGATCATATCGAAGCCGAAACCCTGGCCGGCCTGGTCTACGAAACCCTGAAACGGGTGCCGGAAGAGGAAGAAGTGCTGGAGGTTGAAGGCCTGCGGATCATCATCAAGAAGATGAAAGGACCGAAGATCGTACTGGCCAAGGTACTGATGCTCGATTAACCCTCAATTGCCCAACGCAAAGTTGGGCAATGCGCCCACCGGCTGGTTGAACTCATACGGGATCGACACCAGCCCTGCCTCGGTGGCGCGCTGTACCACAAAGTGCAGGTGCGGCCCGCTGCTGTTGCCGGTATTGCCCGACAACGCCAGCGGACTCCCCACCGCCACGCGCTGCCCTACCCTCACACTGACCGACCCTTGCTTCAGATGCAGGTAGACCCCCTCGGTGCCGTCATCATGCTGCACCCGCACAAAATTCCCCGATGCATCATTGCCCCGCCCGGCCTGCTCGTTCTCGGTCTTCACCACCACGCCACTGCGCGCGGCGATGATCGGCGTGCCTTCGGGCATGGCGATGTCCATGGCGTAGCGGCTCTTGACGTCGGTGTGGCTGAAGCTGCCGCTGGGACCTTGGGTCAAGCGGAACGGACCGCCGCGCCAGGGCAAGGGGTAGCGGTAGGCTTGGGGTCGATAACGGGGGGTTGGCCTGTCGAGCATTGGACGCTCGACCTTGCGCTCCTGGATCACAAACGCCTGGGCGCCGGGGGTTTGCCGGTCGCTGAAAAACACCACGCCATTGGCGTCAGTGGATTTGTAGAGGGTCATGGCCAAGGTCGAGGTGGTGACCGTGGCCAACCCGCAGCAGATCAAAAGACGAAGGAGCATGGCGCGAACCTGCCGGGATGACTGAGCGGCAGGTTAGCAAGGGTTAATGACAATCTTGTGGTGAGCTGAACCTTAAAGGATCAGGCACCCGGCACAAAATGCTTCTGAGCCGTACCGCGCGCAATCAGGCGGGAGATGTAGTCGAGTTTCTGCGCATCCTGGTCAATAAACCGGAAGGTCAGTTGCAGCCAGTCGCTGTCGGGCTTGGGCTCGAAGGCGACAATGGCGTGCAGGTAGCCGTTGAGACGGGCCACCTCGGCGTTGTCGCCTTGCTCAAGGTCGAGCACCGCACTTTCCAGCACCTGAGGCAGGACTTCAGTGCGACGCACTACCAGCAGCGCCTCCTTGATGCTCAGTGCTTTGATGACACATTGCTGGGTGCCACTGGACAGCCGCAGTTGACCCTGGCCACGACCGGCGGCCGGCGCGGCGGAAGGGGCTTGCACTGGCGGGCTGTTGAGCAGGCCTTTGCTGGGCGCTGACGCCGCAGCTGCAACGGGGGCCGAACGCAACGCTTCAGGCTTGCCGCCCGTCAGGGCGCTCAGGGAATCGTTGCCGAAGGCCGAGTTCATTTTGGTCGGCGCGCTGGCAACCAGGGCGTCGAGGCGACCGACCTTGTGCAGGGCCTGTTTGACCTTGTTCAGCAGTTGCTCGTTAGTGAACGGTTTGCTGACGTAACCAGAAACCCCGGCCTGGATCGCCTGCACTACGTTCTCTTTATCGCCCCGGCTGGTCACCATCACAAACGGCATGGCCTTGAGGTGCGGTTGCTCACGGCACCAGGTCAACAGCTCCAGGCCGGACATTTCCGGCATTTCCCAGTCGCACAGCACCAGGTCGAAGCTCTCGCGCATCAGTATGGTCTGGGCCTTCTTGCCGTTTACCGCATCTTCAAGCTTGATCCCGGGGAAGTAGTTGCGCAGGCACTTCTTCACCAGATCGCGGATAAACGAGGCGTCATCCACCACCAATACACTGACTTTACTCATCGACCCTTCATCCTATAAAAACTTCGGCACGCAGAACGCCTGACTGATGGCATTTTGCCAAAACTCGGTAGTCACAGCTGGACTTTATTTATTCCGCTGCGCAAAAAATTCAGACACCAGAAACGAAAACGCCCGGCCAAAGGCCGGGCGTTAATTTCTCGGGCAACCTTACTTATCGTCAGATTCGCCCGGAACATTAGGGATTTGATCGGCGGAACCTTCAACTTCAGCCTTCATGCGCTTAAGGCCCATGTGCCGTACGTCAGTACCGCGAACCAAATAGATCACCAGTTCCGAGATATTGCGCGCGTGATCGCCGATCCGCTCCAGGGAACGCAGCACCCAGATGATGCTCAAGACCCGCGAGATAGAGCGCGGGTCTTCCATCATGTAGGTGGCCAGTTCACGCAGGGCTGTCTTGTATTCGCGGTCGATGACTTTGTCGTACTGCGCCACCGACAACGCCAGATCGGCGTCGAAACGGGCAAACGCGTCAAGCGCATCGCGCACCATGTTGCGCACCTGGTCGCCGATGTGGCGAACCTCCACGTAGCCGCGCGGCGCTTCGCCTTCTTCGCACAGCTGGATGGCGCGACGGGCGATCTTGGTGGCCTCATCGCCGATGCGCTCCAGGTCGATTACCGACTTGGAGATGCTGATGATCAAACGCAGGTCCGAGGCCGCTGGCTGGCGACGGGCCAGAATGCGCAGGCATTCTTCGTCGATATTGCGTTCCATCTGGTTGATCTGGTCATCGATCTCACGCACCTGCTGGGCCAGGCCCGAGTCGGCCTCGATCAGCGCGGTCACGGCGTCGTTGACTTGCTTCTCCACCAAGCCGCCCATCGCCAGGAGGTGGCTGCGCACTTCCTCAAGCTCGGCGTTGAACTGCGCGGAGATGTGATGGGTAAGGCCTTCTTTGCTAATCATGTTGGCGTCCTTGGAGCGTCCGGTAAGGTGCGGAGAACCGCAGCGTCAATGCAAACAGAACCACAGCTTCCTAGCCGTAGCGACCGGTAATGTAGTCTTCGGTCTGCTTCTTCGCCGGATTGGTGAACAGGGTGTCGGTATCGCCGAACTCCACCAGCTTGCCCATGTACATGAAGGCGGTGTAGTCGGAAACCCGCGCCGCCTGTTGCATGTTGTGGGTCACGATAACGATGGTGAACTTGGACTTGAGCTCGTAGATCAGCTCTTCCACTTTCAGGGTCGAGATCGGGTCGAGTGCCGAACACGGCTCGTCGAGCAGCAACACTTCCGGCTCCACGGCGATGGTGCGGGCGATCACCAGACGTTGCTGCTGACCACCGGACAAGCCGAGTGCCGACTCATGCAGACGGTCTTTGACCTCGTCCCACAGCGCCGCGCCTTTAAGGGCCCACTCCACGGCTTCGTCGAGGATGCGCTTCTTGTTGATGCCCTGGATACGCAGGCCATAGACCACGTTTTCGTAAATGGTCTTGGGGAACGGGTTCGGCTTCTGGAACACCATGCCCACGCGGCGACGCAGCTCGGCCACGTCTTCGCCCTTGCGGTAAATGTTGGTGCCGTAGAGGTTGATCGCACCTTCCACACGGCAACCGTCGACCAGGTCGTTCATGCGGTTGAACGTGCGCAACAGCGTGGACTTACCGCAGCCCGACGGGCCGATAAAGGCGGTCACGCGCTGCTTGGGAATGTTCATGCTGACGTCGAACAGCGCCTGCTTGTCACCGTAGTAAAGGCTCAAGCCCGGTACTTCGATGGCCACGGTTTCCTGGGCCAGGCTCAGGCTCTGCTTGTCGCGACCCAGGGCAGACATGTTGATGCCATGGGAATGGGTGTCGTGTTGCATGGGATGCTCCCTGTGCTGTTGTGTGGGAGGGGGCTTGCCCCCGATAGCGATGTTTCAGGAACATGTGTGCCGGCTGGCACACCGCTCGGGAGCAAGCCCCCTCCCACAAATAAGTCCGCGTTCAATTCAGATCAGCTGTCCAGCGCCTTGTACTTCTCGCGCAAGTGGTTACGAATCCACACCGCCGACAAGTTGAGCGTGGCGATCACCAGCACCAGCAGCAAGGCGGTGGCGTACACCAGTGGCCGTGCGGCTTCGACGTTGGGGCTCTGGAAGCCGACGTCATAAATATGGAAGCCCAAGTGCATGATCTTCTGGTCCAGGTGCAGGTACGGGTAGTTGCCGTCCAGCGGCAGCGACGGGGCCAGTTTCACCACGCCGACCAGCATCAGCGGCGCCACTTCACCGGCGGCACGGGCCACGGCCAGGATCATGCCGGTCATCATCGCCGGGCTGGCCATCGGCAGCACGATCTTCCACAGCGTTTCCGCCTTGGTCGCGCCCAGAGCCAGGGAGCCTTCACGCACGGTGCGGGGAATCCGCGCCAGGCCTTCTTCGGTGGCCACGATCACCACCGGCACCGCCAGCAGCGCCAGGGTCAGCGAGGCCCACAGCAGGCCCGGCGTACCGAAGGTCGGTGCCGGCAGGGCTTCGGCGAAGAACAGGCGGTCAACTGAGCCACCCAGTACATACACGAAGAAGCCCAGGCCGAACACGCCGTAGACGATGGCCGGTACACCGGCCAAGTTGTTCACGGCGATGCGGATGATTCGAGTCAGGGTGTTCTGCTTGGCGTATTCACGCAGGTACACGGCCGCCAGCACGCCGAACGGGGTCACGATCATCGCCATGATCAGGGTCATCATCACCGTGCCGAAGATCGCCGGGAAAATCCCGCCTTCGGTGTTGGCTTCCCGTGGGTCATCGCTCAAGAATTCCCAGACCTTGCTGAAGTAGAAGCCGATCTTGGTCATCGTGCCCATGGCGTTCGGCTGGTAGGCGTGGACCACTTTGCCGATGCCGATTTCAATTTCCTTGCCGTTGCCATCGCGAGCAGTCAAGGCATCGCGGTTGAACTGGGCGTGCAGGTCGGCCAGGCGCGCTTCGATGTCCTGGTAACGGGCATTCAGCTCGGCGCGGTCAGCATCCATATCGGCCTGGGCGGCGGCATCAAGCTTGCCTTCCAGCTCCAGTTTGCGACCGTGCAGACGAATGCGTTCGAGTCCGGCGTTGATCGCGCCGATATCAGTTTTTTCCAGGCTTTTAAGCTGTGCGGCGAGCTTGTTGACGCGATCGACACGGGCTTGCAGCTCCGGCCAAGCGGCCTCGCCTTCGGCGATGACCTTGCCATCCTGCTTGACGTTGACCAGGGTGCCGTAGAAATTGCCCCACTCACGACGCTCGATGGCCATGAGGTTTTTCGGTGTGCTCTGGTCTTTCAACCACTCGCCAACGATCCAGGTGAAGTCGTTGCCATTCAAATCTCGGTTGCCGACCTTGATCAGCTCGCGGGTCATGAACTCCGGGCCTTCATCAGGCACCGGCAGGCCAGCACTTTTCAGGCGCTCGCGGGGCACTTCTTCTTTCTGCACCACTTCGCCGATGACGATATGGTTTTCCTGGCCCGGCACGTTGTAGTTGGCCTGGATCAGGTCAGCTGGCCAGAAGTGGCCCAAACCACGTACGGCAATCACGGCCAGCAAACCAATGGTCATGATGACCGCGATGGACACCGCGCCACCGCTGATCCAGACGCCGGGGGCGCCGCTCTTGAACCATCCATTCAGGGAGTTCTGTTTCACAGACTTCTACCTTTCTTAAAGCGACGAGTATTTCTTGCGCAGACGCTGACGGATCAGCTCGGCGAGGGTGTTCATGACGAAGGTGAACAGCAGCAGCACCAGCGCCGAGAGGAACAGCACGCGGTAGTGACTGCCGCCCACTTCCGACTCCGGCATTTCCACCGCGACGTTGGCCGCGAGCGTTCGCAGGCCTTCGAACAGGTTCATCTCCATCACCGGCGTGTTACCGGTGGCCATCAGCACGATCATGGTCTCGCCTACTGCACGGCCCATGCCGATCATCAGTGCGGAGAAGATGCCCGGGCTGGCGGTCAGGATCACCACGCGCGTCATGGTCTGCCACGGCGTGGCGCCCAGCGCCAGGGAGCCCAGGGTCAGGCCGCGCGGCACGCTGAATACGGCGTCTTCGGCGATGGAGTAGATGTTCGGAATCACCGCAAAACCCATGGCCAGGCCGACTACCAGGGCGTTGCGCTGGTCGTAGGTAATGCCTAAGTCGTGGGAGATCCACATACGCATGTCGCCGCCGAAGAACCAGGTTTCCAGGTACGGGCTCATGTACAGCGAGAGCCAGCCCACAAACAGGATCACCGGAATCAGGATCGCGCTTTCCCAACCATCGGGAACGCGCAGGCGGATGGATTCAGGCAGGCGGCTGAAGACAAACCCGGCCACCAGGATGCCAATCGGCAACAGCATCAGCAGGCTGAAAATCCCCGGCAGATGCCCTTCGACATACGGCGCCAGGAACAGGCCGGCGAAGAAACCGAGGATCACCGTCGGCATCGCTTCCATCAATTCGATCACCGGCTTGACCTTGCGGCGCAGGCTCGGGGCCATGAAGTAGGCGGTGTAGATCGCAGCGGCAACGGCCAGCGGTGCGGCCAGCAGCATGGCGTAGAACGCGGCCTTCAAGGTACCGAAGGTCAGCGGGGCCAGACTCATTTTGGGTTCAAAATCGGTGTTGGCGGCGGTCGACTGCCACACGTATTTAGGCTCGTCGTAGTTTTCGTACCAGACCTTGCTCCACAGCGCGCTCCATGACACTTCCGGGTGCGGGTTGTCGAGCAGCAGCGGTTGCAGCTTGCCGCCGGCTTCGACGATCACGCGGTTGGCCCGCGGCGACAGGCCGAACACACCCTGGCCGTCGACCACTGGGTCCACCAGCAGGGTGCGGTGGGCGGTGCTGTGGAACACGCCGAACTTGCCGGATGCGTCCAGGGCAGTGAAGCCTTTGCGGCGCTCTTCGGCAGTGATTTCGACGATAGGCGCAGTGCCCATCTGGAAGGTGCGGATCTGCTTGAAGCGCTGTTCGCCATCCGGGTCGCGGGCCATGAACCACTGGGCCAGGCCGCCTTTGGAGTTACCGATGATCAGCGAGATACCGCCCACCAGTTGGGTGCTGGCCGTGATTTCAGCGTTGCCGTCTTCCAACAATTTGTAGCGACCGTTGAGGCTCTTGTCGCGCAGGCTAAACACATCCGCCAGGGCACGGCCGTTGATCACATACAGCCATTGCTGGCGCGGGTCGATGAAGATCGCCTTCACCGGCTCGGTCATTTGCGGCAGCTCGACACGCTTCTGCTCACTGGTGACTTCGCCGGTCATCATGTTTTCTTCGCGGCTCAGGGTCAGCACGTTCAAGTGCGAACCGGCCGAGCCTGCGATCACCAACGAGCTATCAGTGGCGTTGAGGGCGACATGCTCCAGCGGGCGGCCGGCGTCATCCAGCACGATCGGCGTTTCACCGTAAGGGTATTCAATCGCCGGGGTGATGGTTTTCTTTCCGTCCGGGTAAGACACCTTATAGGTGTGGCGGAACACCAGGGACTGCCCATTGGACAAACCGAGGATAACCAGCGGGCTGCCCGGCTGATCTTCACCAATAGAAGCAACGCTGGTGCCGGCTGGAAGCGGCAGGTCGACGCGCTTGAGTTCAGCACCGGTCTCGACTTCAAAGAACAGCGCCTGGCCCTTGTCGGAAACCCGCATGGCGACTTGGTTCTGTTCTTCGAGGGAGATCATCAGCGGCTTGCCGGCGTCCTGAATCCAGGCCGGGGTCAGCGCGTCTTCCTTGGTCAACGAGGCGCCCTGAAACAATGGCGCGACGACGTAGGCAAGGAAGAAGAAGATCAGGGTGATAGCGCCAAGGACAGCGAGGCCGCCCACCAGCACGTACCAACGGGTCAGGCGATCTTTAAGCGCGCGAATGCGGCGCTTGCGTTGCAGCTCAGGCGTATTGAAATCAATGCGCTTGGGAGGAGAAGTCGTCGTCATGGTGGAATTGGCCAGATCATTCATGCGCACACCCTAGCGATCCTGTATGACAGAAAGATGACAGTGCAGTGACGCAACAAATCCGCCGCGAAGCATAGCTGGCAGCGGACTAGAAAATTCGGATGCGAGGCCGGTGAGCCGGCCCCGCGGAGGCAATCAGTTGCCTTCTTTCAAACCCAGGTCAGCCAGGGCCTTGGCGGCAACTTTGGCTGGCAGTGGGATGTAGCCGTCTTTCACTACAACTTCCTGGCCTTGCTTCGACAGCACAAGCTTCACGAACTCAGCTTCCAGCGGAGCCAGAGGCTTGTTCGGGGCTTTGTTGACGTAAACGTAGAGGAAACGCGACAGCGGGTATTTGCCGTTCAGGGCGTTTTCTTCGGTGTCTTCGATGAAGTCAGTGCTGCCTTTCTTGGCCAGGGCCACGGTCTTCACGCTGGCGGTCTTGTAGCCGATGCCCGAGTAACCGATGCCGTTCAGCGAGGAGCTGATCGACTGCACGACCGAAGCCGAGCCTGGTTGTTCGTTCACGTTAGGCTTGTAGTCGCCTTTGCACAGGGCCTCTTCCTTGAAGTAGCCGTAGGTGCCGGATACCGAGTTACGACCGAACAGCTGTACTGGCTTGTTGGCCAGGTCGCCGGTCACACCCAGGTCGCCCCAGGTTTTCACGTCGGCTTTGCCACCGCACAGGCGAGTCGAGGAGAAGATCGCGTCGACTTGCTCCATGGTCAGGTGCTGGATCGGGTTGTCCTTGTGTACGAACACGGCCAGGGCATCCACGGCAACCGGGATAGCGGTTGGCTTGTAGCCGTACTTCTGCTCGAAGGCAGCCAGTTCGGTGTCCTTCATCTTGCGGCTCATCGGGCCCAGGTTGGAGGTGCCTTCAGTCAGCGCAGGTGGTGCGGTAGCGGAGCCGGCAGCTTGAATCTGGATGTTGACGTTCGGGTATTCCTTTTTGTAACCCTCGGCCCACAGGGTCATCAGGTTAGCCAGGGTATCGGAACCGACGCTGGACAAGTTGCCCGACACACCAGTGGTCTTAACGTAAGCCGGGATTGCCGGATCAACACCTGCGGCCACCGCGTTGGCGGTCGCAACGCCAGCAGCGACAAAAGTCATTGCCGCCATCAAACGTTTCAGTTTCATGCCTTGCTCCTAGCAGATAGGGATAGTTGGATCGGGGCCAAGTATCGAGAGGCCGTGTGAACACTCTATGTCTGAAATATGACAATTGGATGAAAGGCCAGCATTGGGAGATCAAGCAGGTCAGGAAGGTATGGCGCGGAGAAACGGGGGTAATGCGCAGGTAACGCGGTAAATCAGCTACACACTGCAATCAATGAACGGACACCTGCCCCGTGGCGAGGGAGCTTGCCCTCTCGCCACGGGTGGATCGGGCTGCTTTTAGCGGCCACGCTTCCACAGATACCCACCTACCACCATCCCCATGACACACAGCGCGGCCACGTAGTAAGCCGGGCCCATCGGGCTTTCCTTCATCAGCAGCGACACCGCCAGCGGCGTGAGACCACCAAACACGGCGTAGGCCACGTTGTAGGAAAACGATAAGCCGCTGAAGCGCACCACTGGCGGGAAGGCTTTCACCATCACGTACGGCACCACGCCAATGGTGCCGACGAACAGGCCGGTCAAGGCGTACAGCGGGAACAGCCAGTCCGGGTGAGTCAGCAGGCTGTGGTAGAGCGTCCAAGAGGTCGCCAGCAGCAGCGCGCAACCACTGATCAGCACGCGGCCTGCACCAAAGCGGTCGGCCAGGGCGCCGGAGGCGATGCAACCCAGGCTCAAGGTCACGATGGCCAGGCTGTTGGCTTGCAGCGCAACGGTCGGGCTGAAATGGTAGATGGTTTGCAGCACGGTCGGAGTCATCAGGATCACCACCACCACGCCGGCCGACAGCAGCCAGGTCAGCAGCATCGACAGTACGATCGCGCCACGGTGGTCGCGCAGTACCGCGCGCAATGGCAACTCGGCGGCCAGGGTTTTGCGTTGCTGCATCTCGGCGAAGATCGGCGTTTCATGCAGCCAGCGACGCAGGTACACCGACAGCAGGCCAAACACGCCGCCAAGCAGGAACGGGATACGCCAGGCGTAATCCGAGACCTGCTCAGGGCTATAAATAGTGTTGATCGCGGTAGCCACCAGCGAACCCAGCAGAATGCCGGCGGTGAGGCCGCTGGTCAGGGTGCCGCAGGCGTAGCCGATGTGGCGTGGCGGAACGTGTTCGGAGACGAACACCCACGCGCCTGGCACTTCACCGCCAATCGCCGCGCCCTGGATGACGCGCATCAGCAGCAGCAGGATCGGCGCCCACAGGCCGATCTGCGCGTAGGTTGGCAGCAGGCCCATGATCAGGGTCGGTACGGCCATCATGAAGATGCTCAGGGTGAACATTTTCTTGCGACCCAGCAGGTCGCCGAAGTGCGCCATGATGATGCCGCCCAGCGGGCGGGCCAGGTAACCGGCGGCGAAGATGCCGAAGGTCTGCATCATTCGCAGCCATTCGGGCATATCGGCAGGGAAGAACAGCTTTCCGACCACGGTGGCGAAAAACACGAAAATGATGAAATCATAAAATTCCAGCGCCCCGCCCAAGGCAGACAGCGACAGGGTTTTGTAGTCGTTGCGGGTCAGCGGGCGCGAAGGTTGCGCACTGCTTGCGGGCACGGAGGACATGGCAAGGCTTCTCTTATAGTAATCATCGTAATAAGGACGGCACGCCCGGGACTTGCGGCGGGTCTGGCAAGATAGCAAATCGCTTGTAAAAGCACAGCGCCAGGAGAACAGTTGTGCACAAAAGCCGCGATACAGCGTCTATTTACCGACCAAATGAACGCCGGGAGGTCGTCGTGGCGCCAGGGTCTCGATATACTCGGCCCTTGCGAGCGCAAGACCCGCAGCCTTGAGGGGCTGCTGTGCCAAAACGTCGTTGGGTGCCATCCAGCCGATTTGGCAGAGTTTCCCTTTAGTACGCCTTACGAGAAACGTATCGAACGGAGTATGTTTGTGCTGAAACGTTTTTCTAACAGTCGGCTATCCACCCTGCTCCACCTATAAAAGCGTCACGGGTCAGAGGCCCCACGGCATGATCGAACTCGAACAAGAAGATCCTATCCCGCAAGGCGATCTCGCCCTGCAAATCACCGCGCTCCCGCGTGAAACCAATGGCTTTGGCGATATCTTCGGCGGCTGGCTGGTCGCGCAGATGGACTTGGCCGGTACCGCCATGGCCAGCAAGGTTGCGGGCGGTCGCGTGGCTACCGTGGCGATTGATCGCATGGCGTTCCTGGTGCCGGTGGCCGTGGGCGCGCAGTTGTCCTTCTATACCCAGGCCCTGGAAATCGGCCGCAGCTCGATCCAGATGATGGTCGAAGTGTGGAGCGACGACCCACTGTCCAGCGAATGGCGCAAGGTGACCGAGGCGGTGTTTGTATTCGTCGCTATCGATGGCAGCGGCCGCACGCGCTCAGTGCCGTCGCGCGCGCGTTAAACCTCGCCGGGTTTTGACGGTCAATTGCCCCATTGCCTGCCATTGAGAGTGCTGTGTATGCCTACGCCCCACGTTGAAACCGTGAAAATCGACGAGCTGGACTGCTGGCGTATCCGCCACAACGGCGCTGAACTGATGATTGCCCAGCAGGGCGCGCATATCTTCAGTTACGGGCGTGAGGGCGAGCAGCCGCTGATCTGGCCGAACCCTGAAGCGGTATTCAAGCAAGGCAAAGGCATCCGCACTGGCGTACCGGTGTGCTGGCCATGGTTCGGGGTGTTCGACCGCAACCCGCAAAGCGTGAAGGCGATGCGCCAAAGTGATCAACCTGCGGGCGCTCACGGTTTCGTGCGTACCGCGACCTGGGCATTGGCCGGGACAATACTTGAAGGTGAAACGCTGCGGGTGGACCTGAAACTACCCGTTCCTGCAGGCGGCTTTCCCGGCTGGCCCCATCAGGTCGACCTGACCTTGAGTCTGCTGCTAAACGATCAACTGCACATCCGCCTGACCAGCCATAACCGTGGCACCGACACCGTAACCCTGAGCCAGGCGCTGCACACCTACTTCGCCGTGAGCGATGTGCGCAACGTGCAGGTCGACGGCCTGGACGGCTCGGCGTACATCGATACCGCCGATGGCTGGAGCGAGAAGAAGCAATCCGGCCTGCTGCACTTCAGTGCCGAAACCGACCGCATTTACCTCGATACGCCCGCGCAGTTGAGCATTGTCGACAGAGACTGGCAGCGCCAAATCCAACTCACCAGTGAAGGCTCGAAATCGACCGTGATCTGGAACCCCTGGACCGAACGCGCCAAGGCCTTCGACGACATGGCCGACGATGGCTGGCAGGGCATGCTGTGCATCGAGACGGCGAATGTGCTGGATGATGTGGTGAGCTTGGCCCCAGGTGATAGCCACACACTGGGCGTGAGCATCACCTCTATCGCCCTGTAAACCCAATCGAAAATGTGGGAGGGGGCTTGCTCCCGATAGCAGAGTGTCAGTCAGCAGATTTGTTACTGATAGACCGCTATCGGGAGCAACCCCCCTCCCACATTGTTATGCGCCGGGTTTTAGAGATCTGACTCCTTCACCACCCGCACCTTGCCCGCATCCAGCGCATACGCCGCATCCGCCAGGTCGTTATTCACCTTCTCTACCTTCAACGTACCCGTAACCCAAAGCGGCGTGTAGATATCATCCAGCTTCAACCCTTTGGGATAACGCACCAGCACCAACTGGTTAGGCGGCGGTGGTGGGACGTGTATGCACGCGCCTGGATACGGCACCAGGAAGAACAACGTACTGCGGCCCTTGGCATCGGTTTCCAACGGCACCGGGTAGCCGCCGATGCGGATGTCCTTGCCGTTCATCGCAGCCACGGTCTTGGTGGAATACATCACCGCCGGCAAGCCTTTGCTCTGCTTGAGGCCGCCCTTATCGGTAAAGGTGCCTTGGGCTTCCGGGGAGTTGTGATCGATCTCGGGCATGGCTTCGAGAGCCTTTTGGTCCGACAGCGGCATCAGGTCGAGCCAGTCGGTTTCCGGCAATTCGCCGGCGTGCGCCAGGCCAGAGCCCAGCAGGAGGAGAGTCAACAGAAGACGGCGCATGGAGAGGCTCGGCAAGTACAAGTGCCGAGCATTCTAGCCCTCTGCGCCTGCGCAGCGCAGAGGACTTTGTCGGCTGATTACTTCTTTTTGATCAGGCCGTAGATCACCAGCAGCACAATGGCACCGACCAACGCACCGAGGAAGCCTGCACCTTGGCCAGCCTGGTAGATACCCAGTGCCTGACCACCGTAGGTCGCGGCCAGGGAGCCGGCGATACCCAGCAGGATAGTCATGATCCAGCCCATGCTGTCGTCGCCGGGCTTGAGGAAACGCGCCAGCAGGCCGACGATAAAGCCGATAAAGATGGTTCCGATGATGCCCATGGCATTTCCCTCTGATTGAATGTGAGTCATGCCAAAGCCTAGTCAGGCTTTGCCATCCTGCAATCAGAGAGACGGCGGCAACCAATGGTTCCCGCCGTCACCAGGCTTATTGCTCAGCGATCAGCGCTTCAACCTTGAGGATCTGCGCTTGCAGCGTCGCACGGTCCTTGCAGCGCAGGTTGGCGTGGCCGACCTTGCGCCCGGCCTTGAAGGCCTTGCCGTAGTGATGCAGGTGGCAGTCATCGATGGCGATGACTTTTTCCACCGGCGGCACAACGCCAATGAAGTTGAGCATGGCGCTCTCGCCGACCTTGGCCGTGGAGCCCAGTGGCAAGCCCGCCACCGCCCGCAGGTGGTTTTCGAACTGGCTGCACTCGGTGCCTTCGGTGGTCCAATGCCCGGAGTTGTGCACGCGCGGGGCGATTTCGTTGGCCTTGAGGCCGCCGTCGACTTCAAAGAACTCGAACGCCATCACGCCGACATAATCCAGCTGCTTGAGCACACGGCTGGAATAGTCTTCGGCCAGGGCCTGCAACGGGTGGTCGGTGCTGGCCACCGACAGCTTGAGGATGCCGCTGTCGTGGGTGTTGTGCACCAACGGATAGAAGCGGGTCTCACCATCACGGGCACGCACGGCGATCAGCGAGACTTCACCGGTGAACGGCACGAAGCCTTCCAGAAGGCAAGCGACGCTGCCCAGCTCGGCGAAGGTGCCCACCACATCATCTGCAGTGCGCAGGACTTTCTGGCCCTTGCCGTCGTAACCCAAGGTGCGGGTTTTCAGCACGGCTGGCAGGCCGATGCTGGCGACGGCGGCGTCCAGGTCCGCCTGCGATTGGATATCGGCGAAGGCTGGAGTCGGAATGCCCAGCTCCTTGAACATGCTCTTTTCGAACCAACGGTCGCGAGCGATGCGCAGGGCTTCGGCGCTCGGGTACACCGGCACGAACTGCGAAAGGAAGGCCACGGTTTCAGCCGGGACGCTTTCGAACTCGAACGTCACCAGGTCGACTTCATCGGCCAGTTGGCGCAGGTGGTCCGGGTCGCTGTAGTCAGCGCGCAGGTGTTCACCCAAGGCCGCCGCACAGGCGTCTGGCGCTGGGTCCAGGAAAGCGAAGTTCATCCCCAGCGGGGTGCCCGCCAAGGCCAGCATACGGCCCAGTTGGCCGCCACCGATTACACCGATTTTCATCGTCAACAACCTCAGGCGATACGTGGGTCTGGATTGTCCAGCACGCTGTCTGTCTGCTCAGCACGGAATTTTTTCAGCACCGCGTGAAACTGCGGGTGCTTGGCGCCCAGGATACTGGCGGACAGCAGGGCTGCGTTGATCGCGCCGGCCTTGCCGATGGCCAGGGTGGCCACCGGGATACCCGCCGGCATCTGCACGATGGACAACAGCGAATCGACGCCCGAGAGCATTGCCGACTGCACCGGTACGCCAAGCACTGGCAGGTGAGTCTTGGCTGCACACATGCCCGGCAGGTGCGCTGCGCCGCCGGCACCGGCGATGATCACCTCGATGCCACGGGATTCTGCTTCATCGGCATACTGGAACAGCAAATCCGGGGTGCGGTGGGCAGAGACCACTTTCACTTCATACGGAATGCCGAGTTTTTCCAGCATATCGGCGGTGTGGCTAAGGGTGGACCAATCGGACTTGGAGCCCATGATCACGCCAACCAATGCACTCATCGTCGTGCCTCTTCTCTCTGGGCGCCCGCAGGCGCGTCAAAAAACAACAAGCCACGCGGGAAATCCGGCGTGGCTTGTTGTACGAATTTTGGCCGGTTGGACCGGCCGAAGGCCGCGCAGTATACCGTAATAATCCAGATAAACAGCCCCTCGGATGACCATCTGTCTAGCGGGGCAAACCGGCGGTTTTATTGACTTAAGAGTCAGTCCCATACACCGCGAAATACTGTGGGAGAGGGCTTGCTCCCGATGGCGGTGTGCCAGGCACTTATCTGTCACTGATACACCGCTATCGGGGGCAAGCCCCCTCCCACATTTGCCCTGCATTCAGTCCGAGATCGGACTCAGGTGTTCTGCGCCGCGCCACCTTCCAACTTGCGCCACAACAACCGCACATTCGCCTTGCGCACCAACGCGCAGCGATACAGCCGAATTTCCAGCGGCACATGCCATTGCGGTCCGCCGCAGACCACCAGTTCGCCTCGGGCAAGTTCGGCACGAACGCTCAACTGCGGCACCCAGGCAATGCCCAGGCCTTCCAGGGCCATGCTCTTGAGACTGTCGGCCATGGCGGTTTCGTAAACGGTGGTAAAGCGCAGCGCGCGCTGGCGCAGCAGCAAGTGCACCGAACGACCAAGGAACGCGCCGGCGCTGTAGGCCAGCAACGGCACGCTGCCCTCGCCTTCCAGATCGAACAGCGGCTTGCCATCAGCATCGGCCGCGCACACCGGGAGCATTTCGGTGTTACCCAGGTGCAGCGAGGGGAAGATTTCGGCGTCCATCTGCATCGCCGCGTCCGGATCGTAGAACGCCAGCATCAGGTCGCAACCGCCTTCGCGCAGGGCGTGCACGGCGTCGCCGACGTTGGTGGCGACCAGGCGGGTGGCGATGTTCAAACCTTCGTTGCGCAACTGCGCGATCCAGCGCGGGAAGAAGCCCAGCGCCAGGGAGTGGGCGGCGGCCACTTGCATGACTTCGCCCTGCCCGCCTTCCAAGTGATGCAAATGGCGCAGGACCTCGCCGAGCTGTTCGACCACGGTGCGCGCGGTGACCAGAAACAGCTGCCCCGCTGCCGTCAATTCCACCGGTGTACGGGAGCGATTGACCAGGGTCAGGCCCAACGCGGCCTCAAGGCTACGGATACGTCGGCTGAACGCTGGCTGAGTGACAAAGCGCCGCTCCGCCGCCTGGGAAAAGCTGCGCGTCGCCGCCAAGGCGCTGAAGTCTTCCAGCCATTTGCTCTCAAGGTTCATCACTGCCTCCCACGGGTACGCACCATTTTGGCACACACGCCCGCCATGATAGCCGGGTCACATCTGCATTATGCCGTTTATGCATAGGCCAGTGCTTAACAGCATTGGCCCAAATTTTCCTACAGGCCTAGCATTCGCAGCGTTCCGGCCTGTTCCGGGTCCATATTGAGATGATTTCCGTCATGTCCTCCGCTGCATCATTCCGCACAGAAAAAGACCTGCTTGGCGTACTCGAAGTACCCGCCCAAGCGTATTACGGCATCCAGACCCTGCGAGCGGTGAATAACTTCCGCCTCTCGGGCGTTCCGATTTCGCATTACCCGAAATTGGTGGTCGGCCTGGCAATGGTCAAGCAAGCAGCCGCTGATGCCAACCGCGAGTTGGGTCAGCTTAGCGAAGCCAAGCACGCTGCCATCAGCGAAGCCTGTGCCCGTCTGATCCGCGGCGATTTCCACGAAGAGTTCGTGGTGGACATGATTCAAGGCGGCGCCGGCACTTCAACCAACATGAATGCCAACGAAGTCATCGCCAACATCGCGCTGGAGGCCATGGGTCACCAGAAGGGCGAATATCAATACCTGCACCCCAACAACGACGTGAACATGGCGCAGTCGACCAACGACGCCTACCCGACCGCGATCCGTCTGGGTCTGCTGCTGGGCCATGACGCGCTGCTGGCCAGCCTCGACAGCCTGATCCAAGCCTTCGCCGCCAAAGGCGTCGAGTTCGGCCACGTGCTGAAAATGGGCCGCACCCAATTGCAAGACGCCGTGCCGATGACCCTCGGCCAGGAATTCCGCGCCTTCGCCACCACCCTCAGCGAAGACCTGGCACGCCTGAAAACCCTGGCGCCAGAGCTGCTGACCGAAGTGAACCTGGGCGGCACCGCCATCGGCACCGGCATCAACGCCGACCCGCGTTACCAGGCCCTGGCCGTGCAACGCCTGGCCACCATCAGCGGCCAGCCGCTGGTACCGGCTGCCGACCTGATCGAAGCCACCTCCGACATGGGCGCCTTCGTGCTGTTCTCCGGCATGCTCAAGCGTACCGCCGTGAAGCTGTCGAAGATCTGCAACGACCTGCGCCTGCTGTCCAGCGGCCCACGCACAGGGATCAATGAGATCAACCTGCCAGCGCGTCAGCCAGGCAGCTCGATCATGCCCGGCAAGGTCAACCCGGTCATCCCGGAAGCCGTGAACCAGGTAGCGTTCCAAGTCATCGGCAACGACCTGGCCCTGACCATGGCGGCCGAAGGCGGCCAGCTGCAACTGAACGTGATGGAGCCGCTGATCGCTTTCAAGATCTTCGATTCGATCCGCCTGCTGCAACGCGCCATGGACATGCTGCGCGAGCACTGCATCGTCGGTATCACCGCCAACGAAGCACGCTGCCGCGAACTGGTGGAACATTCCATCGGCCTGGTCACCGCGCTGAACCCGTACATCGGCTATGAAAACGCCACCCGCATTGCGCGTATCGCCCTCGAAAGCGGCCGCGGAGTGCTGGAACTGGTGCGCGAAGAAGGCTTGCTCGACGACGCCATGCTCGACGACATCCTGCGCCCCGAAAACATGATCGCTCCACGTTTGGTCCCGTTGAAGGCCTAAGCGTTTGTTGCACCGCTCACCAGGTTGAGGGACTAGACACCTCTCACCTTTTGAGGGCCTGAAGGCTCGTTCTTCAGGCCCTTTTTTTTGCCTCAAGGTTGTGAAATGAAGCCCATAAAAATTCCAATATCGCCCTGCAAACCCGCCTTGCCCGAATCAGCGGCGCTGAAACCTTTAATCGGCCTGTGCAGACGTATCACGTACTCCTAGGTATAGTGCCGCCCCTCTCGCGTCTGCGGCCGTCGGTAACGAGGCCCGGTACAGCGCGAAACCGCATGAATAACAACACCCGCAAAAGGATTGGGGTCGAACTGTCGCGCACTGCCTGGTGCCATGCGACGTGTCGGACCGTCCTGCGTTTGCCATTAGAAAAATCAGCGAGGAACACTCCATGCTCGAAGTCATCAACGACTTCCTCTCAGGGAAAGTACTGATCGTGCTCATTGTCGGGCTCGGCGGTTATTTCACGATCCGCTCGCGTTTCGTTCAGTTGCGTCACTTTTTCCACATGTTCTCGGTGTTCAAAGACAGCTTGAAGAGCAGCTCCGGCCAACTCAGCTCGTTCCAGGCGCTGATGCTCAGCCTCGCCGGTCGCGTGGGCGCCGGTAACATCGCCGGTGTCGGTATTGCCGTAACCCTCGGCGGCCCGGGTGCCGTGTTCTGGATGTGGGTCACCGCGCTGGTGGGTATGTCGTCGAGCTTCATCGAATGCTCCCTCGGCCAGCTGTACAAGCGCACCGACGCAGAGGGCACCTACCGTGGCGGCCCGGCTTATTACATCCAGCACGGTTTGCAGAAGCGCTGGCTGGGTATGGTCATGGCGTTCCTGCTGCTGGTGACCTTTGGCTTCGCCTTCAACGGCCTGCAAGCCCATGCCGTGACTCACTCGCTGAACAACGCTTTCGGCCTCGACACCACCTACACCGGCCTCGCGCTGGCGGTGCTGCTGGGCCTGGTGTTCATCGGCGGGATCAAGCGCATCGCGTCCATCGCCGACCTGCTGGTCCCGGTCAAAACCCTGGTGTACATCGCCGTGACCCTGTACGTGATCGTGCTGCAATTCGACCACGTGCCGGCCATGCTCGCGACCATCGTCAAGAGCGCTTTCGGCCTCGACCAAGCCTTCGGTGGCCTGGTAGGCAGCGCGATCATCATGGGCGTGAAACGCGGCGTGTTCGCCAACGAAGCCGGTCTGGGCAGTGCGCCTAACGTGGCAGCGGTGGCCTCCGTAGAACACCCGATCGCCCAAGGCGTGGTCCAGGCGTTCAGCGTTTTCCTCGACACTTTCGTGATCTGCACCTGCACCGCGCTGCTGATCCTGCTCTCCGGTTTCTACACCCCAGGCTTTGAAGGCGACGGCATTGCCCTGACCCAGAACTCCCTGGCCGCTGTGGTCGGTGACTGGGGCCGCATGTTCATCTCGGTGGCCCTGGCTTTGTTCGTGTTCACCTCGATCATGTACAACTACTACCTCGGCGAGAGCAACCTGCGCTTCCTGGTGGGCAACAACCGTAAGGTGCTGATGGGTTATCGCGCGCTGGTGCTGGTGCTGATTTTCTGGGGCTCGATCGAGAACCTGGGCACCGTATTCGCCTTCGCCGACATCACCATGACCATGCTCGCCTTCGTCAACCTGTTCGCCCTGGCGTTCCTGTTCAAGATCGCCATGCGTGTGCTGGACGACTACGACCGCCAACGCGCTGCGGGCATCAAGACCCCGGTGTTCGATTCCAGCCAATTCCCGGACCTGGATCTGGACCGCAAGGCCTGGCCGGCCAACCCGGCAAAACCGGACGCGGCCCCATCGGCTGAACTGAACGCTCAAGTACAACGCTGAGCGCAGCTAGATAGATGACACGCCGCCTGGCCTTGGGCATGCTCTGGGCCCGGCGGCGTTTTTCGTTCAGGAGATTTGTTCATGCAACCAGCTAACAACGTGATGGTGCTCTACACCGGCGGGACCATTGGCATGCAGGCCAGCGCGAATGGCCTGGCGCCCGCGTCCGGCTTCGAAGCGCGCATGCGCGAGCAACTGGCCGACGCGCCATTGCCAGCCTGGCGCTTTCGCGAAATGGCGCCGCTGATCGACAGCGCCAACATGACCCCCGCTTACTGGCAGCGCCTGCGCAGTGCCGTGGTCGAGGCCGTGGACGAGGGCTGCGAAGCGGTGTTGATCCTGCACGGCACCGACACCCTGGCCTACAGCGCAGCGGCCATGAGTTTCCAACTGTTGGGTTTACCGGCGCCGGTGGTGTTTACCGGCTCGATGCTGCCGGCCGGCGTGCCTGACAGCGATGCCTGGGAAAACGTCAGCGGCGCGTTGACCGCGCTGGGCGAAGGCCTGAACGCCGGCGTGCACCTGTTTTTCCACGGTGCGCTGATGGCGCCGACCCGCTGCGCGAAAGTGCGCAGCTTTGGTCGCAACCCCTTCGCCGCGCTGCAGCGTAACGGTGGCGTAGCCAAGGCCGAGGCACTGCCCGCCGCCCTGGATTATCGCCAGCCCAAGGCCGTGGCCAACGTCGGCGTGTTGCCGCTGGTGCCGGGCATCGCCGCCGCGCAGTTGGATGCGCTGGTCGACAGCGGCATCCAGGCGCTGCTGCTTGAATGCTATGGCAGCGGCACCGGGCCCAGCGACAACCCGGCGTTCCTCGCCAGCCTCCAGCGCGCGCAGGATCAGGGCGTGGTCGTGGTCGCAATCACCCAATGCCATGAAGGTGGCGTGGAGCTGGATGTGTATGAAGCCGGCAGCCGCCTGCGCGGCGTGGGCGTGCTGTCCGGTGGCGGCATGACCCGCGAGGCCGCGTTCGGCAAGCTCAATGCGTTGATCGGCGCAGGCCTGGCCAACGCCGAGATTCGCCGCCTGGTCGAACTGGACCTGTGCGCCGAGTTGGCTTGAGATCCGACTCAAGCGATCCGGTAGAGCGTCACTCCCGCCACGATCCCGGCGGCGCACGGCATGGGAATTGCTCGGCTCAGGTATTCATTGGCCGGGATCATCCCCATGCTGCACTCGCACCTGACTACCCTCAACGCCGTTTCGCTGGTGCTTGAGGCTTTCAGCGCCCAGGGCATCAGCCCTGAGGTGCTGTTGGCCGGCAGCGGTATTGCAGCTGCGGACCTGAACCACGCCGATACACGCATCACCACGCGCCAGGAAATGCAGGTGTGCGCCAACGCGGTGGCCCTGCGCCAAGCCATCGGCCTGGAACTGGGCCAGCGCATGCGCGTGTCGTCTTACGGCCTGTTGGGCTATGCGCTGCTCACCAGTGCCACCTTCGGTGACGCTTTGCGCCTGGCCCTGCGCTACCCGGCGCTGTTGGGAACACTTTTCGAGCTGAGCCTTGAGGAGGACGGCCAACGCGTCTGGTTCACCGCCCGCGATTACCGTGAAGACCCTGCGCTGGCCGCGTTCAATATTGAGTTGTGCCTGGCTTCACTCAACGTCATCTGCGACGACTTGCTCGGTCGCCCGCTCCCTCTGCTGGGTGCGCGTTTTGAATACTCGGCGCCGACCTACCAGGCGCGTTACGAAGAGCGCTTCGCCTGCCCGCTGGAATTCAACGCCACCAGCAACGCCTTTGCCTTCGACCGCCAGTGGCTCGATCAACCGCTGCCCTTGGCCGACGCCGTCACCCATCGCGCCATGACCGAGCGCTGCCGCAAACAAAACACCGAGTTCACCGGACGCCAGGCCTGGCTGGGCCGCGTGCGTCAACTGCTGGCGGCGCAACTGCCGGCCGCGCCAGGGCTGGATAAACTGGCGGAGCAGTTGAATTGCTCGCCACGCACCTTACGCCGGCACCTGCATGACTTGGGCAGCAGCTATCAGGAGTTGCTCGACGAACTGCGCTTCGAGCAGGCCAAGCAGTGGCTGGCCAACGATGCAATGCCCATCCACCGCATTGCCGAGCACCTGGGGTTCAGTGAGACCGCCAGCTTCCGTCATGCCTTTGTGCGCTGGAGCGGGGTCGCGCCAAGCCAGTTCCGCCCCTGATCCCCACGTCCAGGCGGGGCGAATACGGACAGTGTCTTTGGCCATATTCATCCCCTTTTGGCCGCTCCTGCCGTTCTCTTGCCGCGCCGGCGAGGCAACACTGCAAGACACCGCCAAACGCCTGCGAGTACACCACTATGCTGACGATCTACTCGGACGATCATCATCTGCACCACGGTCGATGCGAACTGATGGACGGGCAACTGATGCCCTGTTTCGAAATGCCCTCCCGTGCTGATCACGTACTGCAACGGGTCAAGGACCGTGATCTGGGGCCGGTGCGAGCCCCCGAGGACTTTGGATTGGCACCGCTGCAACGCATCCACAGCCACGCCTACCTGGATTTTTTCAAAGGGGCCTGGGCACGCTGGGTTAAGTTCGGCCAGGACGGCGACCTGCTGCCCTACACGTGGCCAGCCCGCACCTTGCGCCGCGTGCTGCCCACCAGCCTGCACGGTCAATTGGGCTATTACAGCTTCGACGGCGGCGCGCCGATCACCGCCGGCACCTGGCAAGCGGCCTATAGCGCAGCGCAGGTGGCGCTGACCGCGCAACAAGCGATTCAACAAGGTGCTCAAAGTGCCTTTGCCCTCTGCCGCCCACCGGGGCACCACGCTGCAGGCGACTTGATGGGCGGCTATTGCTACCTCAATAACGCTGCAATTGCCGCCCAGGCCTTTCTCGATCAAGGCCATGCCAAGGTCGCGATCCTTGATGTGGATTACCACCACGGCAACGGCACCCAATCGATTTTCTATGACCGCAGTGACGTGCTGTTCACCTCGATCCACGGACATCCGGAAGCCGAGTTTCCATTCTTCCTCGGCTATGCCGATGAGCTGGGCGACGGCGCCGGCAAAGGCTTCAATTTCAATTACCCGCTGCCGGCCGGTGCCGGCTGGGATACCTGGAGCGCCGCGCTGGATCAGGCCTGCGCGCAAATCGAGCGCTATGGCGCCGACATCATCGTGGTGTCCCTGGGGGTAGACACGTTCAAGGACGATCCCATCTCGCAGTTCAAGCTCGACAGCCCGGATTACCTGGCGATGGGTGCGCGTATCGCCCGGCTGGGCAAGCCCACGCTGTTCGTCATGGAAGGCGGCTACGCGGTGGAAGAAATCGGCATCAATGCCGTCAACGTTCTCGAAGGTTTTGAGGGGTCAATCCAATGAACATGCTCAAGTCGCTTGCGCTGTGCGCCGCCGTATTAAGCAGCGCCGTCCACGCCGAAGAAAGAACCCTGCGGGTCTACAACTGGTTCGACTACATCACCCCCAAGGCGCTGGAAGACTTCAAGGGTCAGAACCCTCAGATCAAACTGGTCTACGACATCTTCGACACCAATGAAGCCCTGGAAGCCAAGCTACTCACCGGCAACTCCGGCTATGACGTGGTGGTGCCGTCCAACGTGTTCCTGGCCAAGCAGATTGAAGCCGGCGTGTTCCAGCCTCTGGACCGCAGCCAGTTACCAAACTGGAACCACCTCGACCCCAAGCTGATGAAGCTGATCGAGGCCAATGACCCCGGTAATAAATTCGCCGTGCCCTACATGTACGGCACCATCCTGATTGGCTTCAACCCGGCCAAGGTCAAGGCCGTGCTGGGCGACAACGCTCCCGTGAACAGCTGGGACCTGATCTTCAAGGAAGAGAACATCAGCAAGCTCAAGCAGTGCGGCGTCGCCCTGCTGGATTCGCCATCGGAAATCCTGCCGCTGGCCTTGCAGTACCTGGGCCTGGACCCCAACAGCAATAACCCGAAGGACTATGAGAAAGCCGAAGCCCTGCTGCTTAAAATCCGCCCGTACATCACCTACTTCCACTCCTCCAAATACATGGCCGATATCGCCAATGGCGACATCTGTGTGGCCGTCGGTTATTCCGGCAGCTTCTCCCAGGCTGCCAACCGCGCCAAGGAGGCCAGGAACGGCGTGACCGTGGACATGCGCCTGCCCAAGGAAGGCGCGCCGATCTGGTTCGACATGCTCGCCATTCCCAAGGGCGCAAAGAACCCGCAGGACGCCTACGCCTTCATCAACTACCTGCTGCAACCTGAGGTGATTGCGCCGATCAGCGATTTCGTCGGCTACCCCAACCCGAACAAGGACGCCACCGAACGGGTCGACCCGACCATCCGCAATAACCCCAACCTGTACCCGACCGAGGCGGCGATGGCGACGTTGTACACCTTGAAGCCGTTGGACAGTAAAGCTGAACGCGCCAGGACCCGGGCCTGGACCAAGATCAAATCGGGGACCTGACCGCCCCTCACACAAGACTCAGGCTAAGTAATTACCGCCCGCGCCAATCCTCCCCTCACTACCGTGTCCTCTGCAACGGCGCCGCACCCCGGCGCCGTACTTCCCAAGAAAGGGCCCCGAGCCACCCACGCTCACGCGCCCTTCATTTCTGCAAAGGACTTGCCTATGCCTGAAGCAACGCTTCCTGATCATCCGTCGGCCACCAGCCACAATCGCCCCCCTACTACCTATGAGCTACTGACTCAACTGACCTCCGGCCCGAACAGCCGGGAGGTGGCCGCCGTGACCCTGCGCTCGGCGCTCAAGGAGCTGTATCCAACCCTGGCCATCGACCCGGACCTGGCCATGGTCGTCACGCCGAATTGGCGCGTCGTCGATGATCAAGTCCTATCCGCCCCGGCCTATGCCATGTCGCTCACTTCGGTGCTGGCAAGCCAGATGCTGAACCCGAAGCCGGTGATCTACCTCGATGGCGAACACTTCCTGACACTGCAACCCGACGCCCGGCCACCGGTGCATTTACCGGTAAAAATCGATGCCATTGCGCGCATGATCAATGAGCTGTCAGAACTGATGCTGTCTGCCTTCCAGGAGCAGTACCTCAATTACTGGAATGCCTCCGATGGCCGAAGCGGGCACCGCTGGAAAGTGTTCTCACAATCCCTGCGCAAAGTATGGAATGTCACGGCGCAAGAGGGCTGGGATGAACATGATTGCGCCATAGCCAGGTCGCTGTTCCTTTTTCCGGAGCGAGCCACACGCTCTGCCCAGGACAGCTACAACACTCACGCCTACCTGATCGACGTCGATGCGCTGCAAGACAGCCAGACCGCTCACACCGCCCTCATGGACATCGCCGTAGTGATTGGCGAGCATGAGCAGGGCCAGCGGGTCCTGGTTTACTCACTGGTCAACGGCTACGAAAAATTCGACTCGCTGGAGCAATTCGGAGAACAACTGCCCGACCGAATGAACGCACGGAACAATGAGCTAAGCCTGCAGTGGCGGCTGTACGAACCGCCGGGCAATTTCTTCGACAGCCTGGCCGGCGCACTGATTGCGTTGCAACTCGACGCAATAGGCTCGATTGACAAAGACGACCGCAAAGCGATCAACGTGGACGCCAGCCCCCTGGTCGCGGTTGCCAACGTCCTGCCGGTGGTCGAGGACTTGAGCGATCACTCGCTATCCAATATCCGTGACATCCATGAGCGGTTGCCCGACTGGCTGGCCCACGCCTCGGACTTGGATATTTCCATCTACAGTCGGCGCGTGATCGATCTTGCCGAGTTGCATACCCTCCAGAAGGGCGCGTCCTTCAATGACGATATTGCGCCGATCCGCGAATACACCCGCGATCAGTTGCAGAGCCAGATTCGTGCGCACGCCCAAGGTGCAAACATCAACGTCGACAAGATCGAAGTTCACATCGAAAGCCCGGTTGTCTGGGGAAGCACGTTCATCGTGCCCACGGCGCTGGACATCACACGCCGTAACCTGATCGACCTAGCCCTGGAAAACCTCACAGGCCTGCCGACCGGCCAACCCCGCGTACTCTATAACGGCAGCGCAGCTCCCCCGTGGCTGTCTTACACCTACCTGAAGGGCGTGATTGAAAACATCGATATCGGCCAGCACTACCCGGCGCTGATCAAGCGCACGCTGCTGGAAGATACGGTTCAGGCCAAGGGCAGACAAACGCTCTACATCAACCATTTGCGCGTACAGCTGCCTTTGCTGGCACTGCAACTCAAGATTCGCCAACAGTACGGGGTCGATGAACTCGGTGCGCGCTACGTCGCTGCCGTAATGCAGGACGAAGACCACGGGCGACTCGTCGACGGGCAGGAGATTGTCATTCGCCCCTTGGCATTCTTACCGACCTTGCGCCCCGGCAATGATCAGGATGTGGTTGCCAATATGTTCGTGATCGGCGCCAAAGACGCCGCCGCGGGCCCGTGCCTGCTGTACCGTCCCTTGCTGGAACCAACGCTGCTGCAGTATCCGTCACGGCAAAACCTGATCTACGCCATCAAACACACGCGCCCACTTCGCGACTCGGTGCTGGCCTGGCTGCCAGAGGCGGCGCGCTTCAACTACGCGCAGTATGTATTCCCCGATAAATGGCCATCGCCATGGACGGTCATTCGAGGGCTGGTCGAGCCGCAGGTCATGGCTTACATGAGCGGCTCCATTACCTTGAGCGACCAGGTGCTTGGCGCAGCCCCGCTGGCCGCACTGTTCAAAGCCAATGCCGAGGCCATGGTCGAACTGGCGGGCCGCCAGTCAGTCTCCAATGCGCAAAAACGCTGGGCAACCTTGCGCCAGGCAGGCTGGCAAATCTTCAATGCGACGTTGCCGTTCCTGGGGCGCACGGCCGGTATCGCCGCCTGGATCTGGCAGATCATGGATGACTTGCAGGACATCGCCCAGCAGGACAACCCCGAAGCGGACCCCGAAGGCGCCTGGATAGCCCAGGTCGACCTGTTACTCAACCTTGGCATGGCCCTGGCGCTGCACGGGGCCTTGCGTCACGCGCCGGTCGAAAAACCCAGCGAAGAAACCAGGCTGAAAACAGAATCGTCAGCGGTCGAACCCGCCGAAAAAATCGAGCCGCCGCCCAGCAAAACCTCCGTGGCCCGGCTGGACAACGTAACGGGCACCGAGCTGCCGAGTCGGCATCAGGGCCTGCTGAACATTCGCGGCGCCATCCCCACCGACCGTCCAAGCCTGGAGGCCACGCTGGACAGCTTCAAAATCGAGAGGCCCGCGGGCCTGGAACCTCAGGTCACAGAGCCTGGTATCTATCTGCACCTCTACCCGAACGCCCAGAAATGGTACGCCGTGGTCGGCACGCGCTGGTTCGAAGTCAACGTAGACGAAGCGGATAACGTGGTCATCATCGACCCAGGCAATCCCTCGCGAATGGGCCCCATGCTACTCAACAACAAGGCGGGCCAATGGTTTGTGGACACACGCCTGCGCCTGCGCGGTGGTGGCTTCAAAAACCGGCGCAAGGCCGTGCAAACCCGCAATACGTCTCGAATCGGCGACCTGCGCAGGCAGCTCGACGAATTCGACGCCAATGAGCGCAGCAGGCAGTCGGAAATCGCCGGCGCACACACGGCGATAGGCGACGAAGCAGGCCCCTCCACCGAATTGCGCCGCCAGAGCTTCATCGACAAGGTCGACGCCCGAATCCTGGATTACGACGTGCCGATCCGCCAACTCAGGTCACTGGGCATTATCGATAACGTGCCCAACTACCAGAGCTCCATGATCGACTATTTGCACAAGCAACTGCTGTTGACGCGCTCCGCCATCAACCAACGCTTACCGCGGTTCCGTGAAACCCTGGAAAGCTCCGTCCCCAGCCTTGAGTCGGTCACCGGCATTGATGCCAAGACCAAGACACAAACCGCCCGGGCCATGTCGGACATGACGGGCGAAATGATCAGACGCATGGAGTACGTAGAGACACGTTTTCATGAACTGGAAACGTTGGGCATCGACGGCAACAAGGTCATTCAGAGCACGCAACACGCCCTGCCCAAGCTTCAATTGCGGGACTTGAAGGCGTTTCAAGTCACCCTGGCCCGTCACCTGTGCGTCCAAGAGGGCGACGGCGAAGCGTTCGATACTGCGCGCGAGCTGCTCGACACCATCGTCGATGCCGCCGATCTTCACATACAGAGCTGCACGGAGGCGCTGGCCGACACGGCTATTCGCTCGTTGGAGGAGCGTATCGACGTGCTCAACAGCCTGGTCGATCAATTTTCCATCGTTGACCAGCGCCTGCTGGACCTGCATGCCGAATACCCCGAGCAGGTACAGCGCGAACCCCTGGAAACCCTGCGCAAGCAGATCAACGAATTCAATCAGCACGTCGTTCGCGAGCTGGCCCTGTTGCTCAGGGAAAGCAAAGCGTTGGAGCCCAAGCCCGGCAGTTCGAAAACCGCATCACCCCCCAAGCGCAAGATCATCAAGACACGCTTCAACGGCGTGGTGGTCGGCGAACCGCGCGCGGCCGAAGAAGGGCTGGTGGATGTAAAGTCGCCGCTGACGGGCAAAGTCATTGCGACCTTCCATGAGAAAGAGCCTGGGGTGTGGGTCGAACGCGACAGCCGCCCTTCCGGGCCGCGACCGCCCCAGGCGATAGACCTGAACGTGAGCCTCGAAGAGGGTGACCAGTTGCTTCAGGACGAACCTGCCGCGACCTTGCGGACCCTGGGCCACTCAAAAAAGGCCGGGCGCATTCCGGTCGAAATCGAGGAGATGTTCCACCAATACGCCGCTCGCCTGGAGCGTGCCGTCAGCCGCATCGAAGAAGCGTTGACCCAACGTAATCTGACCGAAAGCGACCGCCCTTCCGCAGCCTCCACTAACAAGCAGCTCAACGACGCGGCGCTGCGCCTGTACGAGCTGGGCACCACGACCCGGATCAGCATGACCAAGCAGCAACCGCCCACAGCGGCACGGGTGGAGTGGCTGTTTGACCGGGGTTTGGTGGAAATTGCCAAGGTCATCACCCGGCGTCGCCTCAAGGGGCCGGGCAAAGACTTTCTGGACGAGTACGAAATACGCGACCATCAAACCCACAACGTGCTGTGGTATGCCCACTTTCACTACAGCTCAGCGCAAGCGGCCGCCGAAGAATATATCGCCGGGCACCTCAAGACGCGTGAACAACAGAAGCAAGGGGGAAGCCTGCAGCGCACCGGCTTGAACGACCACGACCAGATCGCGATTTACCGCAGTCAGATCGGGTCGAAACTCGCCAAATCGCTGTTTTTTGACAGCTGACCGTGCTGCTTGTCGGCGCCCCAGGCCTTGCGCAGACGCTTCAGCGCGTCGGCAATCGCGGCTTCAGGCACGGCGGCAAACCCCAATACCAGGCCGGCGCGTTGATCCGCCGGTGTGGTGGAGTGCGCCAGCCAGTAGCTGCTCAGACCATTGACCTCCACGTCGGCCGAGCGGGCCTGATCCAGCAGTTGCTGTTCGCGGGCCAAGCTGTCCACGCGCACCGTCATGTGCAGCCCCGCCGCTACGCTCGGCAACTCGCCAACCCCCGGCAGACCGCTGGGCCAACCGGCCAGCAAGGCATTGCGCCGGCTTAATGCTGCGCGGCGCATGCGGCGGATGTGCCGTTGAAAATGGCCCGCCGCCATGAACTCGGCCATCACTGCCTGAGTGCTGACTTCCGAGTGGCGCATGTCGACAGCGCGGCGCCGTGAGAAGGCGTCCACCAGACCCGACGGCAACACCAGATAACCCAGGCGCAGCGCCGGAAACGCGACTTTGCCGAAGGTGCCCACGTAGAGCACGCGACCACTGCGGTCCAGCGCGGCCAACGGTGACAGGGGCGCGCCGCTGTATCGGTATTCGCCGTCGTAGTCATCTTCGACGATCCAGCCGCCTCGGCGCTCGGCCCAGGCCAGCAATTCCAAGCGCCGCGCCAGGCTCATCACCACGCCCAAAGGGTATTGATGGGAAGGCGTGACGTACGCCAGGCGACAGTCGCCCAGTTGATCGAGGGCCTGGCAGTCGATGCCGTCACTGTCCACCGGCACCCCATGCAGGCACCCACCGGCCAGGGCGAATGCATGGCCTGCGGCGCGATAGCCAGGGTTTTCCACGGCCACGCCATCGCCGGGCTCCACCAGCAACTGTGCACAAAGGCTAATCGCCTGCTGTGCACCACTGGTGATCACTATTTGCTCAGCCGTACATTGCATCCCCCGCGAACTGCGCAGGTATGCCGCGATCAGCCCGCGCAGACGCCCATCGCCTGCGGGGTCGCCATAGCACAGCTGTTGCAGGTCCGGCTTGCGCCAGAATGCCCCGTTCAGCTTGGCCCAGACCTCGAACGGGAACAGATCGAAAGCCGGCACACCGACTCGAAACGCCTTCGGCGGCCCTGCGGGTGGCTGCGACAGGTAGTGGTTTTGCAGTCGCCCCAGGGCCGGTCTGTGGATAACTTCATCATCGAGATCCGCCGGCAAATTTTCCCATTTTGTGGATAAGGCTGGGGATAAGCCTGTGTGTAACCCTGTGGATACTTTTGTGGATAGTTTTTCCGTCGAGGGCAGTTGAGCGACGTAAGTGCCATCGCCGACACGCCCTTCGATAAACCCCTCGGCATACAGCTGATCGTAGGCACGTACCACGCTGTTGCGCGAAATCGACAGCGCGGCGGCCAGGTCACGGCTGGCCGGCAGTCGCGTGCCGCTGATCAGGCGACCATCGAGTACGCGCTGGCGTAGGGCTTCATAGAGCTGGCGCGTCAGGCCCTGGCCGCGATCCAGCTCGATACCGGCGGGGTTGAATGACAGAGGCGGCGCAGTCGGCGACATATTGGACCTATGAAATTGGCCGTAGATGGCTCTTACAACGGACCATTAGCCTGCCTAGGATGCTGGCATTCGCCAAGGAAAATATTCATGTACACACCTCGCGCCTTTGCCCTCGACGACTTACCCGAACTGCATCAATTGGTCCAGCACACCCGCCTGGCGCAACTGGTGACCTTTGGCGAGCAAGGCCTGCAAGCCAGCCACTTGCCGCTGCTGCTCAACCCCGATGAAGGCCCCAACGGCACGCTTTACGGGCACTTGGCCAAGGCCAATCCGCAGTGGCGCGATTTACAGAATGGCAACGACGCCCTGCTGATTTTTGCCGGCGCCGACGCGTATATCAGCCCGGCGTTTTACCCGGCCAAGGCCGAGCACGGCAAAGTGGTGCCGACCTGGAATTACATCGCCGTGCATGCCTACGGCAAGGCCGAGGTGTTTACCGATGCCGAGCGCCTGCTGGCGCTGGTCAGCGCCCTCACCGACCGCCACGAAGGTAACCGTGCGCAACCATGGAAAGTCAGCGACGCCCCCGCTGATTACATCGACGGCATGCTCAAGGCCATCGTCGGCTTTGCATTGCCCATCGATCGCCTGATCGGCAAACGCAAACTCAGCCAGAACCGCAGCGCGGCGGACATCGCCGGCGTGCGCGACGGCCTCGCCGCCAGCGCGGACGTGCGCGACCAGACCCTCGCACGTTTTATTCCCCAAGGAGTTTCAGAATGAGCCAGATCGACATCCGCCAGGTCACCGCAGCCGACCACGCCGCCTGGTTGCCGCTGTGGCAGGCGTACTTGACGTTCTACAACACCGAACTGCCGGACGCCGTCAGCCAAAGCACCTGGCAGCGCCTGATCGACGCCAGCGAGCCGACCCATTCGGCACTGGCCTGGCAGGACGGCAAGGCGGTGGGCATGGTCAACTTCATCTATCACCGATCTAATTGGAGCATCGAGAACTCCTGCTATTTGCAGGATTTGCTGGTGGACCCTGCCCAACGCGGCACCGGTGTCGGCCGTAAACTGATCGAGTTCGTCTACGCCACTGCCAAGGCCGACGGCTGCTGCAAGGTGCACTGGCTGACCCACGAGACCAACGCCACCGCGATCCAACTCTACGAGCGCATCGCCGAACGCCCTGGCTTCATTCAATTTCGTAAAGGTCTTTAAGGAGCGCAGCATGTCTACTTCCCTCGCCGACTGGAAAGGCGTCCCGGCGCCCACCGCTCAACTGCTCGAAGGGCGCTTTATCCACCTAGAAAAACTCGACCCGGCGCGCCACGCCGATCAACTGTGGCAAGCCCTCGAAGGCCCAGGCGCCGACCCCAAGCTGTGGGATTACTTGCCGTACGGCCCGTTTACCGAGCGCGCCGCGTTCGATGCGTGGCTGAACAACCACGCGGCCAATACCGACCCGTACTTCTTCAGCATCGTCGACCGTGCGACCGGCCAGGTGCAGGGCATCCTCAGCCTGATGTCCATCGTCCCGGCCCAAGGCCGCATAGAAATCGGGCATGTCACCTTCGGCGCGCCGATGCAGCGCTCACCCAAAAGCACCGAAGCGGTGTACCTCTTGGCCAAATACGCGTTCGAGCAGGGCTACCGCCGCCTGGAATGGAAGTGCAACAACGGCAACGCCCGCTCCAAATATGCGGCTGAGCGGTTGGGGTTCAGTTTTGAGGGGGTGTTCCGCCAGCATATGGTGGTCAAGGGGCAGAACCGGGATACGGCGTGGTATTCGATTTTGGATTCGGAATGGCCGACGGTGGGCGCGGGGTTTGAGGCGTGGCTGTCGGAGTCCAACCAAACCGCCTCGGGTCAGGTAAAAAGCCTGGCGCAGTGCCGCCAGGCTTAAGCCTTAGTTCAGCTTCTGGGCCAGCACCGCAATGTGCTCCGGCCCGATCCCGCAGCAACCGCCCAGGTGGCTGGCACCGCGTTTCTGCCAGTCCGCGGCCCAATGCAGGTAGCCCGGCGGATCGAGGTCCTCGCGCAACGGATCCAGGCCATCGTTGGCCGTGGCTTCCTTGGGTTGCGGCGGGAAGGCATTGGCGTAGGCGCCGATCTGGATCGACACGCCCAGACGCTCGAAGGTTTGACGCGCCGCGTCGATGGCCGCGCCAATCACTTCCGGCTGGCTGCAATTGAACAACAACACTTGCACACCCAACTGCGCCGCCACTTCGGCCGCGTCTGCCACCGGCTCGCCGGAGCGCAGGCGCGGGACGTCGTCAGTGTCTTCATCTTTCAAGGTAAACGACAGCCAGAACGGCTTGCCATCCTGAGGCAGGCCGGCATGAATCGCCCGCGCCTCGACGATTGAACTCTGGGTTTCCGCCAGCCACAAGTCGACGTGGGGCGCGAGCCCCTGCACCAGTGGGGTGAGCAACTCAGACACGCGCTGTGCTTCAAACAAGTCCGGACGATAGGAGCCAAACAGCGGCGGCAGCGAACCGGCCACCCGCACGTTTTTGCCCGACGCCGTTACCGCACGACGCGCCAATTCGCCGGCCAACGCCGCCAAGGCCTGGCCTTCGGCAGCAAACCGCGCTTCACCGATATGAAACGGCACCACCGCGTAGCTGTTGCTGGTGATCACGTTGGCACCGCTGTCGATATAGGCCGCATGCACAGCCTCCACCGCCTGCGGCGCTTCGCTCAGCGCCAATGCCGACCACTCCGGCTGGCGAAACGGCGCGCCACGGCGCTGCAGTTCACGGCCCATGCCGCCATCGAGAATTACTGTTTCTGCGCCCATATGCTTTTTACTCATAAGCTTATGAAAATAACTCACTATGAGAGTCGTTCTTATAACTATTTAATACGTTCAATTCGCTTCATACCAACTCTTTTTTCTAAAGGTGTCCTTCGTGAAACTTAAACCCCTGCTGGCCCTGGGCCTGATGACACTGGCTGCCTCCACCCAGGCGTTTGGCGGTACGACCCTGGACCGGATCGAACAGAAAAAAGAGCTGGTGGGCGTGCTGATGGAAAGCTATCCGCCGTTCTCGTTTCTCAATGACCAGAACCAGTTGGATGGTTTTGACGTCGATGTGGCCAAGGCCGTGGCGCAAAAATTGGGTGTGAAGCTGCGTTTGGAAACGCCATCGTGGGACGTGATCGCCGCTGGCCGCTGGAGCGGGCGCTACGATATTTGCATCTGCTCGATGACCCCGAGCAAAGCCCGCGCCGAAGTGTTCGACTTCCCGGTGGAGTACTACGCCTCGCCGGCCGTGATCGTGGTCAATGCCAAGGACGACCGCATTCACGCCGCCAAGGATTTGAGCGGCAAGAAAGTCGGCCTCACCAGTGCCTCCAGCTATGAAAGCTACCTGAACAAGAACCTGGTGATCGAAGGCGCCGAAGACACACAACTGCAGTACCCGTTCGAAGAGGTGCAGATCGCGCCGTACGACACTGACAACGTCGCCTTCCAGGACCTCGGTCTCGGCGCTGGCGTGCGCCTGGACGCGATCCTTACCAACCTGGTGACCGCACAGCCTCGCCTGACCCAGGACAAACGCTTCAAGCTTGCTGGCGAACCGCTGTACTCGGAGCCCAACTCGGTAGCTATCGAAAAAGGCGACGCCGCGTGGGACAGCAAAGTGCGTGAGGTGTTTGCCCAGCTCAAGCAGGACGGCACCTTGAGCAAGCTGTCGCAAAAATGGATCGGCGCTGATATCAGCCGATGAGTTTTCGCACGCGGCTTTACCTGACCTGGGCGGCGCTGTTCGCCCTGTTTGCGAGCTTCTTCCTGAGCTTTGACCTGAAGTTCTCGATCATTCTCGACAAGCTGCCCAACCTGGTCGGCCTGCACCTGGCGCCCAATGGTTTCCTGCAGGGCGCGGCGTTAACGCTGTTCCTGTGCCTGTGTTCGATTCTGGTGTCGTCGGCGCTGGGCTTCGTCACGGCACTGGGGCGCCTGTCCAGCAGCGCAGTGGCGTTTGGCATCGCCACCTTCTACGCCTCGTTCTTCCGTGGCACGCCGTTGCTGATCCAGATCCTGCTGATCTATCTGGGCATGCCGCAACTGGGCCTGGTGCCCGGCGCGATCACGGCTGGGATCATTGCTCTGTCGCTGAACTATGGCGCGTACCTGAGCGAAATCTTCCGCGCCGGCATCCTCGGCGTGCCCCACGGCCAACGCGAAGCCGCCCTCGCGCTTGGCATGCGCGATAACGCGATCTTCTGGCACGTCACCCTGCCCCAAGCCATGCGCACCATTGTTCCGCCCGCGACTAACCAATTCATCTCGATGCTCAAGGACTCGTCCCTGATCTCGGTGATGGGCGTGTGGGAAGTGATGTTCCTCGCGCAATCCTACGGCCGCTCAAGCTATCGCTACATCGAGATGCTCACCACCGCCGCGATCATCTACTGGGTGATGTCCCTCGCCCTGGAATTGATCCAGGCGCGGATGGAACGTCACTTTGGCAAGGGCTATGTTCGGCGCGGGTGAAGTTAGTAGAGCGGGCGTCGCACCCGCCCCCCCTCTGCAAACCGCGCGCCTTATCGCACAAGACCTGGGAAGTCTCCTGCAATCCAGCGGCACTGCGCCTGACATTTATCCCGCCTGAGCATCGCTAAATTCCCCGCCTCAAATATCAAGAGGTGGGCCTACATGCCGTTCATACACAAACAACTCGCACTGGCGATCATGCTGTCGCTGGGTGTCGCGAGTACTCAAGACGCGCAGGCACGGGGCGATATGGAGCCGGACAGCGAATGGCTTGATTGGATTGTCATGCCCGATGAAAGCCGACAGTTCGAACCGGCCGTCCCAGGGCCAGATGACTTCTACTTCGCGGATCGGGCGACGAGTCGCAACGGCCTGAACGTCGCCCGCGTGCTCGACGCTGCCGTGGATGAACTGTACGCGTCGGACGAAATCAGCGAACAGGCCAAGGACGAGCTGGACGATTACGGCCAGTACCTGTCCAGCCTTGCACCCGGCCAGGTCGGGGCCGCGCTTGAGCAACTGGCCGGCAGCCAAAACGCCAATCTGGGCACCGCCACGCAAAACGCCCTGAAGCAGTTGAACGCCAGCCTGCTCTCGGCAGTACGTCAGTTAGATATGGACACCCGCGAGACAGGCCGAGTTTGGCTGCAGGGCCTGGACAGCGGCGGCAGGCTCGACGCCCAACACGGCAGCGCCGGCTTGAGCCAAAGCACCCAAGGCGTGCTGCTCGGCGCCGACTGGTCAATCGACCACGCGTGGCGAATCGGTGTGGTGGGCGGCAAGTCCGGCAGCGACTTGAGCACCAAGGGTTTCAAGGGTGAAGTGGACAGCTGGCACCTCGGCACCTACGCCGCACGTCAGGACGGGCCGCTCTCGATGCGCCTCGGTGCGCTTTACAGCAGCCATCGCGGGCAGAATAAACGCTCGGTCGATCTAGGCTTGCTCGACTATCGTGAGCAGCTCAGCAGCAAATACAAGGCCCACAGCCAGAACGCTTTTGCCGAGTTGGGCTATCAGTTGGACGCTGCCGGCTGGCGTGCCGAGCCCTATGCCGCCGTCGGTTTCCAGCGCTACCAGCGTGATCGTTTCGAGGAAAAAGGCGGCTACGGCGCGCTGAACGTTGGCACACAAACCCAGCAAAACCTCAGCAATACCCTCGGCGTGCGTGTCTCCCAAGACTTCGCGCTGGGCAACCGCATGATCCTCAAACCGCACCTGAGCAGCAGTTGGAAACACCTGTATGGCAATGTCGACAGCCGCGTGCGCCAGTCCTTCGTCCATGAAAAACGCGAGGACTTCAACAGTGAGTTCACCATCGGCGGCACGTCTCTTGACCGCAACAGCCTCGCGCTGCGCACCGGCCTGGACCTGACGCTGTCGGCGGAACACAGCGTCGGCCTGGCCTACACCGCGGAATTTGGCAGCAACAGCCGCAACCAGGGTCTGACGGGCCAGTGGGCGATGGCGTTTTAAAGGCGAAAAAAAAGGGGGCACATGCCCCCCGAGGATTAAACGTTAGTGTCGAAGGCTGTATCAGCCTTCGACTTCAATCAAGATTTCGCCAGGGTTCACCCGGTCGCCCTTGGCCACATGGACAGCGGTTACCTTGCCGGCAATCGGTGCCTGCACTTCGGTTTCCATCTTCATGGCTTCGGTAATCAACACCGCCTGACCGGCCTTGACCACGTCGCCTTCCTTGACCAGCACGTCAACGATATTGCCCGGCATTGCGGTGCTGACATGGCCCGGCTCGCTGGCCTGCTTGCGCTTGCTGCTGCCGCCGCCGACAAACTCGTTGAGCGGCTCGAACACCACTTCTTCCGGCATGCCGTCGATGGACAGGTAGAAATGACGCTTACCTTCGGCTTTCACGCCGACACCGGTGATGTCCACGCGGTAGCTTTCGCCGTGTACGTCGATGACGAACTCGGTCGGCACACCTTCGCCACCGGCCCGGGCTACGCCGCCGGCTTCAGGGATGGGTAACAACACTTCCGGGGCCAAGGTGCCGGCGTCGCGTTCTTCGAGGAACTTGCGGCCGATGTCCGGGAACATGGCGTAGGTCAGCACGTCTTCTTCGGATTTGGCCAATGCGCCGATTTCTCCGCGCAGCTTGGTCATCTCTGGCTTAAGCAGGTCGGCTGGGCGCACGTCGATCACTTCTTCGCTGCCGATGGCCTGGCGACGCAACTTCTCGTTCACAGTGCCCGGCGCTTTGCCGTAGCCGCCTTGCAGGTAGAGCTTCACCTCATTGGTGATGGTCTTGTAGCGCTCACCGGCCAGCACGTTGAAGAACGCTTGAGTGCCGACGATCTGCGACGTTGGCGTGACCAGCGGCGGGAAGCCGAGGTCTTCACGCACACGCGGGATTTCGGCCAGTACTTCGCTCATACGGTTGAGGGCGCCCTGCTCTTTCAACTGGTTGGCCAGGTTGGAAATCATCCCGCCCGGTACCTGGTTGACTTGCACACGGGTGTCGACGGCGGTGAATTCGCTTTCGAACTGGTGGTACTTCTTGCGCACGGCGTAGAAGTACAGACCGATCTCTTGCAGCAGTTCCAAGTCGAGGCCGGTATCGAATTCGCTGCCTTTAAGGGCGGCGACCATCGACTCGGTACCCGGGTGGCTGGTGCCCCAGGCGAAGCTGGAGATGGCCGTGTCGATATGGTCGGCACCGTTTTCGATGGCCTTGAGTTGGCACATCGCGGCCAAGCCGGCGGTGTCATGGGAGTGGATGAAGATCGGCAGGTTCTGCTCGGCCTTCAGCGCCTTGACCAGCTCGCCGGTGGCGTATGGGGTCAGCAGGCCGGCCATGTCCTTGATCGCGATCGAATCGCAACCCATGGATTCCAGTTGCTTGGCCTGCGCCACGAACGCCTCGATGGTGTGCACCGGGCTCGTGGTGTAAGCGATGGTGCCTTGGGCATGTTTGCCGGCGGCTTTTACGGCTTCGATGGCCACGCGCAGGTTACGCACATCGTTCATCGCATCGAAGATACGGAACACATCGATGCCATTCACTGCTGCCTTGGCGACGAAGGCTTTCACCACATCGTCGCTGTAATGGCGGTAGCCCAGCAGGTTCTGACCACGCAGCAACATTTGCAGGCGGGTGTTAGGCAACGCGGCGCGCAGTTTGCGCAGGCGCTCCCACGGGTCTTCTTTCAGAAAGCGTACGCAGGCGTCGAAGGTCGCGCCGCCCCAGACTTCCAGGGACCAGTAGCCGACTTTGTCGAGCTTGTCGCAGATCGGCAGCATGTCGTCGGTACGCATGCGGGTCGCCAGCAACGATTGGTGGGCGTCGCGCAGGATGGTGTCGGTTACGAAGATTTTCTTGGTCATTGTTGTATTCCTCACAGGCCTGCGTGGGCGGCGATGGCGGCGGCGATGGCCAGGGCCAGCTCTTCGGGTTTGCGCTTGATCGAGTAGTTGGTCAGCTCAGGGTGGCTTTCCACAAAACTGGTGTTGAACTGGCCGCTACGGAATTCCGGGTTACGCAGGATTTCCTGGTAGTAGGCGGCGGTGGTCTTCACGCCTTGCAGGCGCATGTCGTCCAGGGCACGCAGGCCGCGGTCCATGGCTTCTTCCCAGGTCAACGCCCACACCACCAGTTTCAGGCACATGGAGTCGTAGAACGGCGGGATGGTGTAGCCGGTATAGATAGCCGTGTCAGTGCGCACGCCGGGACCGCCGGGCGCGTAATAACGAGTGATCTTGCCGAAGCTTGGGAGGAAGTTGTTTTTCGGGTCTTCCGCGTTGATGCGGAACTGCAACGCGAAGCCACGGTGCTGGATGTCTTCCTGTTTCACCGACAGAGGCAGGCCCGAGGCGATGCGGATCTGCTCACGAACGATGTCGATCCCGGTGATTTCTTCGGTGATGGTGTGTTCCACCTGAACCCGGGTGTTCATTTCCATGAAGTACACCTCGCCCTCGGCGAGCAGGAACTCCACGGTACCGGCGTTCTCGTAGCCCACGGCCTTGGCCGCGCGCACCGACAGGTCGCCGATGTAGGCGCGCTGTTCAGGGGTCAGCTGTGGGCTTGGGGCGATCTCGATCAGCTTCTGGTTGCGACGCTGGATCGAGCAATCGCGCTCGAACAGGTGCACCACGTTGCCGAAGCTGTCACCGAGGATCTGCGCCTCAATGTGCTTGGGATTGACGATGCATTTTTCCAGGAACACTTCCGCCGAACCAAAGGCCTTGGTGGCTTCGGAGATGACACGGGGGAAGGCTTGTTCAAGTTCTTCGCGACTGTTGCAACGACGAATCCCGCGACCGCCACCACCCGAGGTGGCCTTGAGCATCACCGGGTAACCAATGCGGTCGCCTTCGGTGAGGGCTTCGGCGATGTCGGCGACGTTGCCTTCGGTGCCTGGCGTGACCGGCACGCCGGCTTTGATCATGCTGCGGCGCGCTTCGGTCTTGTCGCCCATGCGGCGGATCACTTCAGCGGACGGGCCGATGAACTTGATCCCACGCTCAGCACAGATGTCTGCCAACTCGGCATTTTCCGACAGGAAGCCATAGCCAGGGTGCAGCGCATCACAACCGGTTTCCACGGCCAGGTTCACCAGCTTGCGCGGGTTCAGATAACCGGCCAAAGGCTCGGCACCAATGCTGTGAGCTTCGTCGGCACGTTTAACGTGCAACGCGTGGCGGTCGGCGTCGGAATAGACCGCGACCGAGCGAATGCCCATCTCGGCGCAGGCACGCACGATTCGTACGGCAATCTCACCACGGTTGGCGATCAGGATCTTTTTTATCACTTGGAAATTCCCTTGAGCCGATTGCTGCGTTCTTCGACCCCTGGAGCTGGGTCGGCGCGTGACTAAATGTTTCATGACAGTCGCGAGACACACACTAAGCCCCAGCAGGGATTAACAAAAATCAATAATTATTGGGTTGTGTATAAGTAAAGACTTATAGTCACCGCATTACGGCCGGGATGGGTATTTGAATTATGCGTAAGTCATTGATGCGTATGACATTGCGTCAATTGCAGATTTTCAATGAAGTGTGCGATTTACGCTCTTACAGCCGTGCAGCCGAGGAAATGTCTCTGACACAACCGGCCGTCAGCCTGCAAATTCGTCAGCTGGAGGAGCTGATCGGCCAGCCGCTGTTCGATTATGTGGGTAAAAAACTCTACATGACCGAGGCCGCCGAGGCGCTGCAACGGGCCAGTCGTGACATCTTCGGGCGCCTGGAAAACCTCGATATGCAGCTGTCGGACATGCAAGGTTCATTGCAAGGTCAGCTAAAGCTCGCGATTGAATCCAGTGCCAAGTATTTCGTGCCGCACCTGTTTGCCGCGTTCAAGCGTCAGCATCCGGAAGTACAACTGCACCTGACAGTGGTCAACCGCGCCCAGGTGATCCGGCGTCTTTCCGACAACCGCGACGACCTCGTGATTATGTCCATGGTGCCCCAAGACATGGGGTTGGAATTCCTGCCGTTTCTCAACAATCCGATTGTTGCCGTGGCTCCACCCGATCACCCATTGAGTCTGCAGGGGCCACTGCGTCTGCAAGACCTGGAGCCTTACACACTATTGGTGCGCGAACCGGGCTCCGGCACGCGACTGGCCTGCGAGGAATATTTCAAGGAGAAGCGCGTGCACTTCACCCAGACGGTGGAAGTGGCTTCGGCCGAGGCGCAGCGTGAATGCGTGTGCGCAGGCTTGGGCGTGGCTTTGCTGACGCGCCATGCGGTGAATATGGAACTGGCCACCGGCGGGCTCAAGGAGCTGCCGGTGGAAGAGCTGCCGCTGTACCGCAGTTGGTGCCTGGTGCAGGCCAAGGCCAAGCGCCTGTCACCGGTGGCCCATGCGTTCCTGGGCTTTATCCGCAGCGAGCGGGTGCAAATCAGCGCGCTGGCTGAACGCTTCGCTGGGCAGCCGCGGGTGCCTGCCAGTGGAGTTCTGGGTAGTCACTGATGCTCTGGAGCAGTTGGCGCTCCTGGCAACGGTCTTCAATTGCGCGACGGAACGCCATGCGACGCTGGTCTTCCTGCTGACGACGGGTCTTTACGGTGCTGTTGCTGTCTTCGTAGGGACGGGCCATTTGGTGTCTCCCAAAGCGAGTACGGGGAGTACAGGATGGGTCGTAGCGATGACGGTTTAACGGCGCGGGGGTTACAGGACGATGAATCTTCCGAATAGGTAAACAATCCAAATGTGGGAGGGGGCTTGCTCCCGATTACGGTACATCAGCCGATTTCTCTTTGACTGACCCACTGCTATCGGGAGCAAGCCCCCTCCCACATTTTGAGCGTGTATGGCCCTGGATCAGTCGTCGAGGGCTTTGACGGACTTGGGCGACAACCGCAGGCTACGCAAGCTGCGCTTCACACTCTTGAGGTGGTTGACCAGGCTCGGTCCGCGCGCCATGGCCACGCCCATCGCCAACACATCGATTACCACCAGATGGGCGATGCGTGACGTCAGAGGCGTGTAGATCTCGGTGTCTTCATGCACGTCGATCGCCAGGTTGACTGTGGACAGTTCGGCCAACGGCGTCTGGCTCGGGCACAGAGTAATCAACGACGCGCCGCTTTCACGCACCAGATTGGCGGTGATCAGCAGGTCCTTGGAGCGGCCCGACTGGGAAATACAGATCGCCACATCCGTCGGCTTCAAAGTCACCGCCGACATCGCCTGCATATGCGGGTCGCTGTACGCCGCTGCTGTCAGCAGCAGGCGGAAGAATTTGTGCTGGGCATCTGCCGCCACCGCGCCTGACGCACCGAAGCCGTAGAACTCCACACGCTGGGCCTGGGACATGGCAGTCACGGCTTTTTGCAGCTCCACCGGGTCGAGTTTCTCGCGCACTTCCATGAGGGTGTGCAAGGTGGTGTCAAAGATCTTGAGGCTGTAATCGGCGACGGAGTCGTCTTCATGGATTGCAAACTGACCAAAACTGGCACCGGCGGCCAGGCTTTGGGCCAATTTGAGTTTCAGGTCCTGGAACCCGGAGCAACCGATGGCGCGGCAGAAGCGCACGATGGTCGGCTCGCTGATGCCAACGCTGTGGGCCAAGTCGGCCATGGAACTGTGCATCACAGCCGCAGGGTCAAGCAGCACGTGATCGGCAACCTTGAGTTCCGATTTGCGTAACAGGTGGCGCGACTGGGCGATATGTTGCAACAGGTTCAAAGGACGGACTCTTGTTATTGGCAGGGCCAGGGGATGTAGCAAGCTTGTAGTTATACTACAAGAATTGTCGTTTTGCCCGTCCGACGCATCACTTAATTGCCCTGCCACCCTCATATTCAAAGGCCAGGAGCTTTGTAGCCACTCCGGCGCCCTTGGCGTCGCTAAGGATAATCTGCATTTTTCCGTAACAATTCTGCCAACCCGTCAGCCTGCATCGGCCGGCTGATCAAATACCCCTGCACTTCGTCGCAACGCTCCGCCCGCAGGAAATCCAGCTGCTGCTGATCTTCCACGCCTTCGGCCACGACCTTGAGCGCCAAGCCGTGGGCCATGGCGATAATCGCTCGGGTAATGGCCGCATCCTCGCGCCCCTGTCCAAGCCCACGGATAAAGGTCTGGTCGATTTTCACGTAGTCCACAGGGATGCGCTTGAGGTAGCTGAGGGACGAGTAACCCGTGCCAAAGTCATCGATGGCAAGCTTCACCCCCAGGTCACGCAGTTGCTGGAAAGTAGCGATGATGTGTTCAACGCTGTCGAGCAGTTGGCTCTCAGTCAGTTCCAGCTCCAGGTATTGCGGGTCCAGGCCGGTTTCTTCCAATACTTGGCGCACCAGGCTGACCAGCTTGCCCTGGCGCAATTGGTGAACCGAGAGATTCACCGACACCCGAATCGAAGCCAACCCCTGGCGCTGCCATTCACAGGCTTGCCAGCAAGCCTCGCGCAACACGAATTCGCCCAGCGGCACGATAAGGCCCGTTTCTTCGGCCAGGCCGATAAAGTCGCAGGGCGGCACCATGCCCCATTGTGGATGCTCCCAACGCACCAACGCTTCAGCAGCATTGAGCCTACCGGTGGCCAGGCACAGTTTCGGCTGGTAGAACACCGAAAGCTGGCGCTCCTCGATGGCTTTACGCAGATGGTTTTCCAACTGCAGGCGCTCAAGGGTGCTGCCTTGCAGGCTGTCGGTGTAGAACTGGAAGTTGTTGCCGCCCAGGTGCTTGGCGTGTTGCATGGCCATATTCGATTGGTTGACCAGCTCGGAAATTTCACGCGCATTGTCCGGCAGCAAACTCACGCCCATCGAAGCGCTAACCACCAGCTCATGCCCCTCCACCGTCACCGGCACTCGCAGCTTGGCCAGCAGCCGCGTGGCCACCCGCGCCAGGCTCGACAAGCTACCGTAGGCGTCAAACAAGACAGCGAACTCATCGCCGGACAGGCGTGCAATGGTGTCGGCTTCGGGCAAGGCGTTGATCAACCGGCGGGCCATCTTTTGCAGCAACTGATCGGCCACCTCATGGCCCAAGCTGTCATTGAGCAGCTTGAAGCGGTCCAGGTTGATATGCAGCAACGCCAGACTGCGCCCGCCCTGGCGCACGCGCTGGTGGGCTTCGCGCAGCCGTTCGCGGAACAGCGAGCGGTTGGCCAGTCCGGTCAATTCATCGTAGTGAGTGAGGTAGCGCATGCGCTCCTCGGACTCGCGCCGCGCTGACAGATCAGCGAAAAAGCCCACGATGTGACTGACTTTTCCACGAACATCACGCACAACATTCAATTGCAGCCACTGCGGGTAAAGCTCGCCGTTCTTGCGTGTTTCCACCAGTTCACCCTGCCAGGTGCCGTGACTGAGCAAAGCTTGGCGAATCACCGGGAAGTGACGGCGGGCATCGCGGCTGCTGGGTAGCTCCACCACGTTGCGACCAAGCATGTCATCGATGTCAAAGCCGGTGACGCGACTGAAGGCCTGGTTGACTGCGATCAGCGCGTAATCCGGGTCGAGGATCACGATGCCTTCGCTGGCGGCTTCGAACACCGTCGAGGCCAGCCGCTGTTGTTCTTCGAGCGCCTTGCCGGCACTGATGTCGCGCCGCGTACCGAGCATTCGAATCACTCGCCCGCTCGCAGCGCGCTCCACCGCGCGGCCACGGTCTTCGATCCATACCCAGTGACCATCGCCATGGCGCACGCGGTATTCCACCTGGTAATCCTCGGTGCGCCCCTTGAGGTGCTCCACCAACGCGCGTTTGAGCAACGGTAAGTCATCCGGGTGCAGGCGCGGTTTGAGGTGGCCGAGCATGGCCGTGACGTACTCCGGCTCCAGGCCGAACAGCTCTTTGAGCTGGGTGTGATGGACTTCGTCGGTTTGCAGGTTCCAGTCCCACAAGCCCAGTTCGCTGGCTTGCAACGCCATGGCCAGACGCGCTTCACTTTTATTCAGGGCCAGGCTGGCGACATCCAACTCCTGACTACGTTGCGCCACACGGTCCTGCAGGCCGATCTGGGCTTCGCGCAGCTCTTGCTCGACCTGACGGCGCTGCTCGACTTCACGCACCAAATCCTGATTCAACTGTTCGCTGCGCTGCTGCGCCTGCTGGAGATGCTCGATCAGCGCCTGGTTCTGGAAACGCCGCAGGAGTTCACGCTGGATCAGGCGGTTGACCTGCCAGGCCACCAGGTTCAGCGACACCAGCAGGATCAGGCCGAGCACACCCCAACCTTGTTGCTGCGGGCTACCATCCCATAACAGGTAGACAATAGACGGCACCAGGCACGGCACAGCGAAGGATAGAAACGCCGGCAGGCTCACGGCGTAGGCCACGCTGGCCGATAATGTCGCCGCGCCGATCAGGCCGAACACCCAGGCTTGCTGCATGAAGCTGTTGACCGGCGCCAGGGCGATGGCCGCAGTGGCCAGCGTCAGGCCACTGACCGCCGAACCGAGCATGAACATGCGCCGCCACACCGGCTGCGCCTGTCGGCTTGGCATCGCCGAATCAAACGCCGCCACCTGGATCACGCGCATGGCCACCAGGGCGAGGAGCCACACCAGCCAGATGCTGTCGAGCAGGTATTGTTTGGGGTTCCACAGCAGCCAGGCGCATACCAGGCCGTTCACCAACATTAATAGGGTCGGCAGCAGCGAACCTTGATACAACAGGCGAGTGCGCTCGACCGCCATCTCAGTGGCGTAGTGTTTACGGATAACCTGCGCAGGCGCCATCGAGGGGCCAGGCAGGTCGGTGCTGAGGGTCATAGGCAGTGTTCTTATAATGGTGAGCCCGAAACGTGGACGGAGCATACACAAGCAAACGCTTGGGCCAAACTGCTCCACGTCATAAAAACTGCGTGGTCACACGCCGCAAAGCTCGGTGCCAGACGGCTTCAGCGAGACCCGGCGCGGGCTGTGGGCATTGACCGACCGGTCATCACCCTGAGCAGAATATTGAGCCGGCCCGGATCACGTTGAATATTTTCCATCGACCACCCGGCATTGGGATTTGCCCGACTCCCCCCAGCACCCTAGAATGCGCCGATGCGCGATGATCTCTCTCTTTTGCTGAACTCCCTCAACGATGCCCAACGCCAGGCCGTAGCGGCCCCCGTTGGCCGTCAGTTGGTCCTGGCCGGTGCTGGCTCCGGTAAAACCCGAGTGCTGGTGCACCGTATCGCCTGGTTGATCCAGGTCGAAAACGTGTCTCCGCACTCAATCCTGTCGGTGACGTTCACCAACAAGGCCGCTGCCGAGATGCGCCATCGCATCGAACAGTTGATGGGCATCAGCCCGGCCGGCATGTGGGTCGGCACCTTCCACGGCCTTGCGCACCGCCTGTTGCGGGCCCATTGGCAGGAAGCTGGCCTCGCCCAGACCTTCCAGATCCTTGACAGCGACGACCAGCAACGCCTGGTCAAGCGCGTGATCCGCGAACTCGGCCTCGACGAACAGCGTTGGCCCGTGCGCCAGGCGCAGTGGTTTATCAACGGCCAGAAAGACGAAGGCCTGCGCCCGCAACATATTCAAGCCAGCGGCGATCTTTTCTTGGCCACCATGCGCAGCATTTATGAAGCCTATGAGGCTGCTTGCGCACGTGCCGGCGTGATCGACTTCTCCGAACTGCTGCTGCGCGCCCTCGACCTGTGGCGCGACAACCCCGGCTTGCTGGCCCATTACCAGAAACGCTTCCGCCACATTCTGGTGGATGAGTTCCAGGACACCAACGCCGTGCAGTACGCCTGGTTGCGCCTGCTGGCCAAGGGCGGCGACAGCCTGATGGTAGTGGGTGACGACGACCAGTCCATCTACGGCTGGCGTGGCGCGAAAATCGAGAACATCTACCAGTATTCCGAAGACTTCCCGGACGCGGTCACTATCCGTCTGGAGCAGAACTACCGTTCTACCGCTGGCATCCTCAAGGCCGCCAACGCCTTGATCGCCAACAATACCGGACGCCTGGGCAAAGAGCTGTGGACCGACGGCGGCGAAGGCGAAGCGATCAATCTGTACGCAGCCTTCAACGAGCACGATGAAGCGCGCTACGTGGTGGAAACCATTGAAAGCGCCCTGAAAACCGGCCTGGCACGTAGCGATATCGCGATTCTGTACCGCTCCAACGCCCAATCGCGGGTATTGGAAGAAGCCTTGCTGCGCGAACGCATCCCGTACCGCATCTATGGCGGTCAGCGCTTCTTCGAGCGTGCGGAAATCAAGAACGCCATGGCCTACCTGCGCTTGCTGGAAGGTCGCGGCAATGATGCGGCGCTGGAGCGAGTGATCAATATCCCGGCCCGCGGTATCGGCGAAAAAACCGTCGAAGCAATCCGCGACCACGCGCGCCACGCCGACGTGTCGATGTGGGAAGCCATGCGCTTGCTGATCGCCAACAAAGGCCTGACCGGGCGGGCAGCGGGTGCGCTGGGCGTGTTTGTAGAGCTGATCGAGAATCTGGCCGCCAAGTGCCTGGAAATGCCCCTGCACTTGATGACCCAGACCGTGATCGAGCAGTCCGGACTGATCGCCTATCACGAAGCGGAAAAAGGCGAAAAAGGCCAGGCCCGAGTAGAAAACCTTGAGGAACTGGTCAGCGCCGCCCGCGCGTTCGAAAACACCGAGGAAGACGAAGAGCTGACCCCACTCGCCGCATTCCTCGGGCACGCCTCGCTGGAAGCCGGTGATACCCAGGCCGATGAGCATGAAGACAGCATCCAGCTGATGACCTTGCACAGCGCCAAGGGCCTGGAATTCCCGTACGTGTTCCTGGTGGGCATGGAAGAAGGCCTGTTCCCCCACAAGATGAGCCTGGAAGAACCCGGCCGTCTTGAAGAAGAACGTCGCCTGGCCTACGTGGGTATCACTCGGGCGATGCAGAACCTGGTCATGACCTACGCCGAGACCCGACGCCTGTACGGCAGCGAGACCTACAACAAGGTGTCGCGCTTCGTACGTGAAGTACCGAAGGGCCTGATTCAGGAAGTTCGCCTTTCCAACAGCGTCAGCCGCCCGTTCGGTGGCGGCCAGCAACAGAACTCCAGCAGTATGTTTGCCGGTTCCGAGATTCCGGAAACTCCGTTCAGCTTGGGCCAGCAGGTCAGGCATGCGGTCTTCGGTGAGGGCGTGATCCTCAATTTCGAAGGCGCTGGCGCCCAGGCACGAGTGCAGGTGAACTTCGCCGAAGGCAGCAAATGGCTGATGATGGGTTACGCGAAGCTCGAAGCAGTCTGAAACATTTGCCTACATGAAGCTTATTGGCCCGCCCTTGTATTCAACGAGCGCGGGCCAATATCAGTAATCAGTCCTACAGATCCTTCGGAATCGGTCTTACGCAAAAGCCCGAAACATTATGCCGCTAGCCACTGCCACTACACCTGTGCAACATGGCGCGCGTGCAATCCACAAATGGGAATTCCCTTTATGAAACGTTTTCTTAGCATCGCCATGGCGTTGTGCATCGGCCTGACGATGAGCCTCGACGCCAACGCCAAACGCTTCGGTGGCGGCAAAAGCTCGGGTGCGGCACCGACTCACCAGACCAGCCAAATGGCTCCATCCGCCGGTGCAGGCGGTGCTGCCGCTTCCGCAGGCGCAGCCGGTGCTGCTGGCGCCGCAGCCAAGGCTGGCGGTGCTTCACGCTGGCTTGGCCCTCTGGCCGGTATCGCGGCCGGTGGCCTGCTCGCCTCCATGTTCATGGGCGGCGGCTTCGAGGGCATGCAGATCTTCGACATCCTGATCATGGCCGTCATCGCCTTCCTGGTCTTCCGCTTTATCGCCGCCCGTCGCCGCAAGCAGCAGGAGCACCTGGCTCCAGCCGGCGCGCCAATGCAGCGTGAAGTGTTCGAGCAGAAACCAGCCATGGGCTCGATCTTTGGTGGTTCGGCAGCGCCTGCTGCGGCCCGTCCGGTGATCAACGCACCGGCCTGGTTCAATGAAGAGCGCTTCGTCGAAGCGGCCCGCAGCCACTTCCAGTCCCTGCAGCAACACTGGGACGCCAACGAAATGGACAAGATCGCCGAGTTCGTGACCCCGCAACTGCTGGAGTTCCTCAAACGCGAACGTGCCGAGATCGGCGACGCGTTCCAGTCGACCTACATTGACGACCTGCGCGTTCAGTTGGACGGTGTGGATGATCGCGCCGACAAGACCATCGCTACCCTGACCTTCAGCGGTGTGTCGAAGACCTCGCGTTTCGACCAGGGCGAAGTGTTCAGCGAAAGCTGGAACATGGAACGCCCTCAAGGCGAGAACCAGCCATGGCTGGTCGCCGGTATTCGCCAAAACGGCTGATACCCACGCGCTTGAGCACGCCGTAACGAAAAACCCCGGACATGTCTCATGTCCGGGGTTTTCTATTTCACGGTTGCACTTATAGCGAGCTACTGTATAAAACGCCCCTATAAACCGCGCCATCTAGCAAGAGGATCCCGGCCGTGGAAGAAATCATCGAACAATTGCGTGAAGCCAACGAACCGGTCCCGGTTCCTCTGGAACTGCCTGACGAAGATCAACTGGTGGAAATCGAAGAACAACTGTTCATCGACATCCCGTTTGTCTTCCGTGAATTCCTGCTGACCGTCAGCGATGTGGTGTACGGCAGCCTGGAACCGGTGACCGTCACCGACCCGCAATCCCACACGTACCTGCCGGATGTGGCAGCCAACGCCTGGGATGCCGGCGTTGACCGCAGCATGATCCCGATCTGCCAGGACGGCGACGACTACTACTGCGTTGAAGAAGACGGCACCGTGGTGTTGTGGTCCGGCGAAGAAGAACTCGTCACTGAAGAGACGTGGGAATCGGTTTGGCACTGGGCGCGGGATGTTTGGCTGGAAAGCTGAGTCCTGTCACCCGTGGCGGACCGGTTTTTGTGGCGAGCAAGCTCGCTCGCCACAAGCGAATGCACCGCAGCACCTTAGTGCTCCGACGTGTCCTTGTGATTATCCAGAGTCTCCAGCAAGGCCACCTGCATCCGCGTATGCACGCGAATGAACCAGCGCCACAGAACGGCCGCTACCGCCGCCGCGACTACTGCAATCAGCACCAGCAACTTGTTGGTCGGCAAAATGCTGGCCGACAAGGCTGCCAATAGCAGAAAGATCACCAGCAACGACAGAATCGGGATCAGCTCCGAGATTACCCTTCGCACGCGCTGGGTATGTCGCCCGGCCATTTCCGGCTTCACGCTCATTTCCGCCAGCAGCATCGACAGCGCCTTGAGCTTGCGGTAAGCCGCTATCAAGAACGGCAGCGACAACAACAACGCCCCTCCCCAGATCAACGCCTTCTGCCAGCTCGGATCACTGATCCAACCCTCCAGATACCCACCAATGCGCACCGCAAAAAAGCTGCCAGCGAAGAAGATCGCGATCACCAGCGCGAGGTTCACCCCTACTTGCAGGATGATCTTGCGGATCATCGACGCCAGCATCGCGCCCTCGCCCTGAGGCTGAATGCTGCGCAACCACTCGCCGTACATCCCGAAGACCCGACTCATGCGCTTGGGCATCACTGCCGCAATCTTCAGCGACAGGGGATCAGCACCGCGAATCAGGTAGGGCGTGAGCAGTGTAGTGATCGCCGAAACCGCCACCGCCACCGGATACAGGAAGTCACTGGTTACCTGCAAGGTCATACCCAGCGCGGCGATAATGAAGGAAAACTCGCCAATCTGTGACAGCCCCATGCCCACGCGCAGTGAGGTGCGGCCGTCATTACCGGCGATAAATGCGCCCAGGCCGCAGGACAGCATCTTGCCCAGCACCACGGCCACGGTGATTACCGCGATTGGCCAGGCATATTGCAGCAGGATCTGCGGGTCAATCATCAAGCCAATCGCCACAAAAAAGATGGCGCTGAACATGTCGCGAACCGGCTCGATCAGGCGTTCTATCTTAATCAACTGCTTGGACTCGGCCATGATCGCGCCGATCAGGAAAGCCCCCAGCACCATGCTGTATTCCAGCTTGACCACCAGCAGGCAAAAGCCGAAGCACAGGCCCAATACGGTGATCAGCAGCATCTCATTGCTTTCGAACTTAGCTACGTAAGCCAGCAGACGCGGCACCAGCAAGATGCCAATCACCAAGGCGACGATCATGAACAGCGAGAGCTTGCCGACGGTGGAGAACACCTCGCCGGAGCTCACGGTGCCGCTGACGGCGATGCTCGACAGCAAGGCGATGATGCCGATGCCAAGGATATCTTCAACGATCAACACGCCGAAAATCAGCTGGGCAAAACGCTGGTTCTTCATTTTCAGGTCATTGAGGGCCTTGACGATGATGGTGGTCGAGGAAATCGCCAGGATCGCGCCGAGGAAGAGTGAGTCCATGGTGTTCCAGTCGAACCAGCGGCCGATTTCGTAGCCGATCCAGATCATCAGGATGATTTCCAGGAAGGCTGCGATAAACGCCGTCGCGCCCACCTTGAACAACTTGCGCAGGCTGAACTCCAGGCCCAGGCAGAACATCAGGAAGATCACCCCTAGCTCGGCGAGGGTCTTGATGGTGTCTTCGTCGTGGATCAGACCGAACGGCGGGGTGTGGGGACCGATGATGAAGCCGGCGACGATGTAACCCAGCACCACCGGCTGCTTGAGGCGGTGAAACAGGATGGTGACCACCCCTGCCACCAGCATGATCACGGCCAAGTCCTGGATAAAGCTGATGGCGTGCATGGCGAGGGGCTCCTTGAGGGTACTGGCGCTTTTCCCACTTCCGCCCACGCACATGAAAATGCGCAAAGTGCGGAAGGAAAAGTCTGCCTTGATCGTAAGAAATGCCCTGACATGGGCTTTTGAAGGTTAACACCGCGACTTCCAGCAGAAAGCCGGTGCAATATATGGAAACAGATCGGTGCAGGCGTGACGGCAAGCCGCCCACCGGCGTCCCGTAAGGGATGGCGCTGCAAAGATTCCAGCACCCGCAGAGGTGCACCCCAACCAATGCCAACAACCCGTGAGTGTGTTATGGAACCCGGAAACGCCCAGCTGTCGATGACGGTATTGATGACCCCTGACATGGCCAACTTCTCAGGCAATGTCCACGGCGGCACCCTGCTCAAGTACCTCGACGAAGTGGCCTACGCCTGTGCGAGCCGTTATGCCGGTCGCTATGTGGTGACGTTGTCGGTGGATCAGGTAATTTTTCGCGAACCGATCCATGTCGGCGAATTGGTGACGTTCCTTGCATCGGTCAACTACACCGGCAATACGTCGATGGAAGTGGGCATCAAGGTGGTGACCGAGAACATCCGCGAGCGCTCGGTGCGTCATACCAACAGCTGCTTCTTCACCATGGTGGCCGTGGACGACCAGCGTAAACCCGCTGCCGTACCACCGCTGCAACCCCATAACAGTGAAGACAAGCGCCGGTTCGTGCAGGCCCAGCAACGCCGGCAGATTCGCCAGGAGCTGGAGAAGCGCTACCAGGAAATCAAGGCAGACGCGCTGTAAGTGCCAAGCCGCAAACCCGATCAAAAATGTGGGGGGCTTGCCCCCGATTGCAGTGGGTCAGCCATTACTTAGGTAGCTGATACACCGCCATCGGGAGCAAGCCCCCTCCTACATTGGGTTTTGTGTACTTACAGTCCGATCGGGGTGGCTTCAAAGCGCACACGTGGATGGGCAATGCGATCCTGGGCCCGCACCAACTCCAACTCGTAACTGGCGCAAGCCTGGGTTTCCAGCAGCACTTCATGCACGGCCGCTGCGGTGAATTCAAACGCGGCCAGCAGGCTGTCGCCTAACAACACCCGCGCCAGGAACAACCCCGAGGTCAGGTCGCCCACGCCCACCGGTTGGCGCGGGAACGCCAGCAGCGGTCGACGCAGGTGCCAGCTGCCGTCGGCGGTCACCAGCAGCATCTCGAAACCATCCGGCAACTTGCCCGGGTAATCCAAGTGTTTGACCAGCACGGCTTTAGGCCCGCGAGCCAGCAACGCCTTGGCCATAGCCAGACAATCGAACAGCGACTGCGGTTTGCGCCCGGCAAAGCTGTCCAATTCCAGTTGGTTGGGGCACAGGAAGTCGGCCATGGCGACGGCTTCATCGAGCAGGAAATCGCTGACTTCCTGGGGCACGATGCAGCCTTTTTCAGGATGACCCATTACCGGGTCGCACAGGTACAAGGCCTTGGGATTGATCGCTTTAATACGCGCCACACCGGTGAGAATCGCCCGGCCCTGGGCCGCGCTGCCCAGATAGCCGGACAGCACCGCATCACAGTTGCCCAACTCACCGATGGCGGCAATCCCTTCCACCAACGCCGGAATTTGCTGCGGCGCCAACACTTCGCCCGCCCACTGGCCATACTGGGTGTGGTTGGAGAACTGCACAGTGTTAAGCGGCCAGACGTTCACCCCGACCCGCTGCATGGGGAACACGGCGGCGCTGTTTCCGGCGTGGCCAAAGACCACATGAGACTGGATCGCAAGCAGATGAGGTGTGCGTTTCATGCAGGGGATTTCCGTAAAGCCATTGAAATTCTGGCCGCGCAGTATGCGACTAAACACAGCCTGTACGACAGGCCAGCGACACAGTTAAGCTGCTCTCACTTTGTTGGAGTTTTTCGCATGCTGACCCTGGGAAACATCTTCGTGTTGATGCTGCTGGCGACCGGCGCCGCCTGGGTTTGGCACAACCACGGCCTGCGCGAACGGGCGCTCGCGCGGGTGAAACAGCATTGCGCCAAGCTCGATATCGAATTGCTCGACGGTGCCGTAGCGTTGAAACGCATCGGTTTTGTGAAGGACGCCAATGGCCGGCGGCGTCTGGCGCGTATCTATAATTTCGAGTTCACCGTCACGGGCGAGACCCGTCACAGCGGGACCATTACGCAGTTTGGCGCCCATAGCGCGCAGATCGAACTGGCGCCCTACCCGTTCGAGGCCAAGGAAGCGCTGCCCAGTGCTGAAGTCATTGAGCTGAGCCAATGGCGTCAGAACCATGCGACTAAAAACCGTCAGTAACGGCAGGCAGTCAGCGCGGCCTGCAATGCAGCCATGTCCTGTGGTGTGCTGAAGATCAATTCGATACGTGAGTCGCGGCGCCATTCGCTGGGGTGCCAGGCGAGCGGGCTGTTATCCACAGCGTTGGCCGATATCCACCCATCACGGCTGTGGATAACCAGTTTGGCGCGGCGCCACTCAAGCGATGTCAGCCACAGGTGCAGACGCTCGGAATCGAATTTCTGGCTCGGGTGCCAGCGCCAACCGATACTCCAACCGCCATCCTGGGCCTGGCTCAGGCAGATCGGCAATGCCGGATCGCTCCAGATAGCCGGCAATTGAGCCAGCCCCCTGGGCACCTCGACGTTATCCACAGCCTCTTCAGCCTGCGCATTCAAACCTGGCAGTTTGCCGAGCGGCACGTACGCCTGCCGCGTCCAATAAATGCCACGGTCGGGTAGCTGTCGTTCGACGGCCTCGCGTTGCGCAGCATCCAGCCCCTCATCCTTGTTCAACACCAACAGTCCGGCACTGGCCAACGCTTCCTGCTGCGCTGGCGGCAAGGGTTTGCCCGCAGCCAGCGCTTGGGCATCCAGCACCAGCACACAAGGCTGAACCGCAAGCACCGTCTGCCACGGCGCTTCGCGCAACTGCTGGAGCAACTGCGCAGGATGGCCCAGGCCCGAGGGTTCGATAAACAACCGATCCGGCTTGGCCTTACGCAGCAACCGGCCCAGGCCTACCTGGAACGGTGCGCCATTCACACAACACAGGCAGCCACCGGCGACCTCGCCCAAGGCAATGCCGTCGTCGTCCTGGGTCAGCAACGCAGCATCCAGGCCGATCTGCCCAAACTCATTAATCAGCACCGCCCAGAGCTCGTTGGCCGGGCGTTGGGCGAGCAGGTGCTTGATCATGCTGGTCTTGCCAGCGCCCAGGGGCCCGGCAATCACGTGGGTGGGAATGTTCTGTAGCATAAGTGCCATCGTTCGGACCGTGTAGAGCGTTTGATCCTACGCGGTTACGCGAGCCAATCCAGCGTCAGAATCAATCGGCGCTCATCCGCTTTCAGCGCGGGGGAGCGGTGGATCAGGCCGTGGCCTTCGTTGCCATGCCATTTGGTGCCCTTGAGCAGTGCCACTTCACCGCACTGAATCTGCTCAATGCGCTCGCTGGGCTCGGCGTCCGCTTGGCTGAGTTTGCGCCGGTCCATTACCCCTTCACGCAACCACTGGCTGCCGATACCTGCATAGGTGGTGATCAGCCGCACCGGCACATGATCGACGTGAAAACGCGGGCACATGGCTTTATCCAACAATCGCAGACGAACGCCTATGCGCTTGGCGCCGAGCAGACAGGCAAAAGCACTGACCAGCCACGACACATCGGCGACAAAGCCTTCATAACCTTCAAGATCGCGGCAACTGGACGCCAATCCTCGCAAGTTCGGCTTGGCGTCTTCGCTGTTGAGTTCGATCACTATCGAATCAGCCAACGGCTCGTTGAGTGCCACCAGCAAGGCGCCGAACTCAGCGATATGCAGCGGCAACTGGCGCTGCCATAGCGCCAGGTTCACGCCGTCTTCGAGGATGTCGGACAGCACCAGCGGGGTTTCACCGCAGGTCTGGCGAATCACGGGGCGCAGGGGGATAGCCGGTGCCAGCATCAGGCTGCCTCTTCATACCAGGGACCAAACGGATCAGCCAAAAGGCGCCACCCTTCCACGCCAAGGGCCATTTCTTCATCGGTGAGCAAGCACGCATCCAACTCGACGCGCATGTGGGCGAAGTCGATGTTCTGCCCGATAAACACCAGTTCCTGGCGGCAGTCGCCGGTGCTCAGTTGCCAGTTGCCCATAATCGCCGCGACGCTTTCTTGGTCTTGTGGCCATTGGCTTTTCGGTACGAAACGCCACCAGCGTCCGGCAAACCCGTGACGCATCAGGCCGCCTGCCTGGGACCAGCTACCGGCGTCCTGATGCTTGCTGGCCAGCCAGAAAAAGCCCTTTGAGCGCAGCAGTTTGCCGTTCACCCAAGGTCGATCGATAAAGTCGAAGAAGCGTTGCGGATGGAACGGGCGGCGTGCGCGATAGGCCATGGACGCGATGCCATATTCTTCGGTTTCCGGTACATGCTCACCGCGCAGCTCCTGCAACCAGCCTGGCGCTTGGGCCGCACGCTCGAAGTCAAAGCGGCCGGTGTTGAGGATCTTGTGCAGCGGCACCTCGCCCATGACCATCGGGATGATTTCCGCCTGAGCATTGAGGCGCTCAAGGATAGCCATCAGCTCTTCGCGTTCGCTGCTGCTGATCAGGTCGATCTTGCTGATCAAGATGACGTCGGCGAATTCGATCTGCTCGATCAACAGGTCGGTGATTGAACGCTCGTCTTCTTCCCCGAGGGTTTCGCCCCGCGAAGCCAGGCTTTCGGCGGCCTGGTAGTCGAGCAGGAAGTTCATGCCATCGACCACGGTAACCATGGTATCCAGGCGCGCAACATCGGCCAGGCTTCGGTCGTTTTCATCGCGAAAGGTGAAGGTTTCTGCCACCGGCAGCGGTTCGGAGATACCGGTGGATTCAATCAACAAGTAATCGAACCGACCTTCCTTGGCGAGTTTTCCGACTTCTTCAAGCAAGTCTTCACGCAAGGTGCAGCAGATACAGCCGTTGCTCATCTCCACCAGCTTTTCTTCGGAACGGTTGAGGGTGACGTCACGCTGCACCTCGCTGCCGTCGATGTTGATTTCACTCATGTCGTTGACGATCACCGCCACGCGCAGATTTTCGCGGTTGCGCAGGACATAGTTGAGCAATGTGCTTTTACCGGCGCCGAGAAAGCCGGACAACACGGTAACGGGGAGACGATTGGGCATCAGGTAATCCTCATCAGGGTTGGCCGGTCAAATCGCCCGTTTATGGCGTTCGCGCAGCTCTTCACGTTCTTTGGCTTCGATACACAGGGTGGCGGTGGGACGTAGCAGAAGACGTTGCAGGCCGATGGGTTCGCCGGTTTCGCGGCACCAGCCATATTCGCCACGGGCCAGCAGTTCGAGGGCGTCGTCGATCTTGTCCAGCAGCTTCTTCTCCCGTTCCAGCAGGCGCAGTTGCCATTGGCGCTGCTCTTCGGCGCTGCCCACGTCAGCCGGGTCGCTGTTGGTTTCCTGCTCGCGCAGCACCAGGAATTCGCCTTCGATACGCGCTTGCAGTTCAGTGCGCTGAGCCAACAACAGTTCGCGGAAGAAGCCATGCTGGGCTTCATTCATGTAGTCGGCAGGCGGTTGGGTCAGCAGGTCTTGTTCAGTCATGGGGAGAGGTTCACGGGTCAGGCTGTCTTTCAATGTTATAGTATAACAATACAAATAAGCCAATCCCCCCTTGCTCGCTTCGACAAAGAGGGCAATGCTTGAACGCATCCTTGCCCCGAGAAACCTTATGAAATACCTGTTTTGCGCCCTGTTACTGGCAGCGGCAGGAAATGCCTGCGCCCAAGCGCCCAGCCTGCTGGCCAACTGCACGCGCAGCGCCAACCTGCTGGCCTGTGTCGACCCACTGGGCAACGCCTACAGTGTGTCGACCGAGGGCAGAACCACGTATTTGCGCGGTTTCGAGGTGGTCGGCAAACGCTATTGGGCACAGACCAACAGCCGTTATGGGCAACTGACGTTTTTTACTGGTTTGGCGTCAGATGGGGAGGCGTGGGTCGGCTACACGCGGCGCGTGGGTTGGACCACGATCAATCGCTTCTCCAGCTCCGGCGGGGCCAGCGCCAAGTTCACCTGCAGCCGCATTACCGGCTGTTAGGCCTGACCATTCTTTTGTTCCTGCACCCACGCCATGTAGCTGTTCATCGGCGGATTCTTCTGGAAGTAGTTTTTCAGGCCATCGAACAAGCCATCCGCCACCGCCTGTTGATGACGCGCCGTCACCAAGCGCTGGGCGTCTCGGGCATTGGAGATAAAGCCCGTCTCCACCAGGATCGAGGGCACATCCGGTGACTTGAGCACTGCAAACGCGGCCTGTTCCACACGTTTCTGATGCAGGCTGGTAATGCTTTGCAGGCTCCCGAGCACCGAACTGCCCAGTTGCAGGCTTGAGGCGATGGTGGCGTTCATCGACATGTCGAGAATCACGCCGGCCAGCATCGGGTCTTTATCCTTCAGATTGAGCAACGTGGTAGCGCCCAACAGGTCCGCGCCGTTTTCGCGCTGGGCCATAAAGCGTGCGGTGGCCGAGGTCGCGCCGCCCTCCGACAGCGCATACACCGACGCCCCTGAAGCGGTGAGCCGCGGCGCAGCATCGGCGTGCACCGAGATAAACATATCGGCCTTGTGCTGACGGGCGATGTCCACGCGCTTGCGCAGCGGCACGAAGAAATCGTCGTTGCGCACCAGTTTCACGTCAAAGCCCTTCTCGCGCTTCAAACGCTTAGCCAGCAGTTGGGCGATGGACAACACCACGTCTTTTTCGCGCTGGCCCTTGGAGCCGATAGCGCCCGGGTCTTTGCCGCCGTGGCCGGGGTCGACCACCACCATGATGTCGCGCTTCGGATGCGCCTTGCCCTCTGGCGCCACCAAAGGCGCAGGGGTAGCCGCGATCTGATGTGGCGCCTGAGTGGCGCCAGTGAGATCGAGCACCAGGCGATGCCCCTGACCCTCCTGAGGCGGCAACACAAAGCTGGTGAGCCGCATCGGTGCGGCCAGATCGAGCACGATGCGCGTATCCGATTTGCCGAAATGCCCCGAGCGAATCGAGGTGATTCCGGTGTTCTTCAACTCCAGTTGAGAAAAGTCGCCACTGAGCGCCGCGCCGCTCAGGTCGATGATCAGGCGCTCCGGCGCCGTCAGGGAGAAGGTCTTGTACTGCACCGGACCGCTGAGGTCGAACACCAACCGCAGCTTGTCATCTGAGCGCCATAAACGCGCGTTACGAATCTGCGTGGCGTAGGCCGTGAGCGGCAAAACAAAAAAGGGGCTGGCCAAGAGCAGATTGAGAAGCTGACGTCTGTGCATGACAAATACCGCAGATAAAGGAGCGTCCGTACTCGACATGACTGAAAAAAGGCTACGACAGAAAATTCATCGTAGACTCTATTGTTATACTATAACATGTCGAATTATTTCCAACGATGGACCTGCTCATGAACGCGCTGACTCTGCCGGATATCGCCGCGCAGGCTTCACGCCAAGCCTTGCCACTCGACTGGGTCGGCATGTGCGGCATCGCCCTGCCAATCCTGATCGACGGTCAGCGCCTGACCGCCACCGCCGATGCCGGCGTGAGCCTGGATGACGGCACCGCCCGTGGCATTCATATGTCACGCCTGTACCTGGCACTGGAGATGCTCGACCAGCAGCCCCTCACGCCTGCACTTCTGCGCAATGTACTTCAGCGTTTTCTCGACAGTCATGAAGATTTATCTAAGAACGCCTACCTGCGTCTGCACACGAATTTGCTGTTGAAACGCCCGGCGCTGGTCAGCCCCTTAGCTGGCTGGAAAGGCTACCCAGTCAGCATCGAAGCGCGCCTGGAAAACCAGATGTTCCACGTGGAACTAAAAATTAACGTTACTTATTCCTCAACTTGCCCCTGTTCCGCTGCCCTGGCCAGGCAGTTGATTCAGCAGCAATTTCTCGAAGACTTCGCCGACACGCCGTTGCAGCATGAAGACGTACTGACCTGGCTCGGTAGCGCAGACGGCATCGTCGCCACACCCCACAGCCAGCGCAGCAGCGCGCAGTTGCACGTACACCTGCGAGGCGAGCAACTGGCGCTGACCGACATCATCAACGACGCTGAAGCTGCACTCGGCACCGCCGTACAAACCGCTGTGAAACGTGCAGACGAACAAGCCTTCGCCCTGGCCAACGGACAGAACCTAATGTTCTGCGAAGACGCCGCCCGCCGCCTGAACCTCGCCTTGAAACGCTCGGATGCCGTCAACGCCTTCCACCTCAAAGTGATCCACGCCGAAAGCCTGCACGCGCACGATGCCGTGGCTGAAAGCCGCTGGACGAGACACCCTGAATGATCACCTGCAACGCTTTGCGCTGGGGCGCCCCCGGACAACCACTCACACCCGCCATAGATCTCATCCTGGAAAAAGGTAGCCTCACCGGCGTAATTGGTCCCAATGGCTGCGGCAAAAGTAGCCTGCTCAAAGTCATCGCTGGCCTGCAAAAGCCGCTGGCTGGCAAGGTGGTCGTCGATGTTCCACGCCGTGGCGGCCTAGCGTTCCTGCCTCAGCAGCAACACCTTGACCGCCAATTCCCCATTAGCCTGCAAGAACTGGTCGCCGCCGGTTTCTGGGGCACCCGACTCCCCCCGCAACAACGCAATCAGCGCCTGCAAGCAGTGCTGGAAGACTGGTGCCTCAGTGGCCTGGAACAGCGCCCGCTGATGGCGTTGTCCGGCGGCCAATTGCAACGCGCCCTGCTCGCCCGCATGAGTTTGGCCGACTCGCCGGTGTTGCTGCTCGATGAACCCCACGCAGCCCTCGATGAGGACGGCCAGACGCTGTGCTGGAAACATATCCACGCCTGGCATGCCGAAGGCCGCACGCTGGTCATCGTTTGCCACGATTTGGCGTCCGTACGCCACCACACCGAGCAAGTGCTGCAAATCAAAAACACAGGTTGTGTGTTCGGCGATAGCAAAGAGCTGATCCGCCCGCAGCCCCAGATGCAGGTGGCCTGATGCACTTCGCCGCCCACTTATGGATGCCCTTCCTCGACTTCGTCTTTATGCGCCGCGCATTGATCGGCGGACTTGTACTCGCGTGCAGCACTGCCCCGCTGGGTGTCTTCCTGATCCTGCGCCGCATGAGCCTGATCGGTGACGCCGTGGCCCACGGCATCCTGCCCGGCGCTGCGCTGGGTTTCTGGTTCGCCGGGCTCAGCCTGCCGGCGCTGACCATCGGCGGCCTCGGCGCCGGCCTGAGCATGGCTGGCCTCTCCGCTTGGATCACTCGCCGTACCGGCCTGCGCGAAGACGCCAGCCTCGCCGCTATCTACCCCATTTCCCTTGCCGCTGGCGTACTGATCCTCGGCCTCGCCGGTAAACGCCTGGATCTTTTGCACTTGCTGTTCGGCTCTGCCTTGGCCGTCGACGCAACCACCCTTACCGGAATGCTCTGGGTGTCCGGGTTCAGCCTGATCGCCATGGGACTGATCTACAAACCACTGCTGCTGGACACCCTCGACCCGCTGTTCCTGCAAACCGTCAGCCGCCTTGGCCCGCTGGCCCATGGGCTGTTTTTAACCCTGGTGGTGCTGAATCTGGTGATCGGTTTCCAGGCCATCGGCGCGTTGATGGTGGTGGGTCTGATGATGTTACCCGCCATCGCTTCACGTTTCTGGAGCCGGCGCCTGCCGGTGTTGATTGCGGTGTCGGCGGTGCTGGGATGCCTGTCGGTATGGCTTGGTTTGTTGTTGTCGTTCTACTACTCACTGCCCAGCGGCCCGGCGATTGTGCTGGTGGCTGGCGCTGGGTACCTGCTGTCCGTGGTCTTCGGTCCGGTGCACGGTTTGATGCGCCGCCCGCCCCTGCTTACATCCCAATGAGGTGTCTCCCGATGCGCGCTCTACTCGTGCTGTTCAGCCTGCTGCTGCCGCTGTCGATAGCCCAGGCCGCCGACAAACTCCAGGTGGTCACCAGCTTCAGTATTCTCAATGACATTACGCACCAGATCGGTGGCGACCACATTCAGATCAGCAACATGGTCGGCCCGGATGCCGACGCCCACACCTACGAGCCCACACCGGACGATGCCAAGGCGCTGCTCAAGGCCAAGCTGATCATCAAGAACGGCCTCGGTTTCGAACCCTGGCTGGACCGCTTAGTCACCAGCACCGAAACCAAAGCCACGGTGGTCACCGCCAGCAAAGGCGTGATCTCCCACACCATAGAAGAGGATGGCGAAACCATCCCCGACCCGCACGCTTGGCATAACCTGGCCAACGCTGAAATCTATGTGAACAACATCACCAAGGCGCTGGTGGCTGCCGACCCGGCCAACAAGGCCGACTACCTGCGCAACAGCCAAACCTACCTGAAAGAAATCTACCGCCTGCTGGCCGAAGCCAAGACCAAGTTCAGTGCTCTGCCCCCAGGCAACCGCCGCATCGTCACCTCCCATGACGCTTTCGGTTACCTGGGCCAGGCCTATGGCATTCAGTTCCTCGCCCCCCAAGGCCTGTCTACCGAACGTGAACCCTCTGCCGCTGAAGTCGCTGCGCTGATCACACAGATCCGCAAAGACAAGGTCAAAGCCGTGTTCATGGAAAACATCAAAGACTCGCGCCTGCTCAAGCAAATTGCCGACGAAAGCGGCGCGCAGATCGGCGGCACGCTGTACTCCGACGCCCTCGCCGCCGAAGGCCCGGCCAGCACGTTTACAGGGCTGTTCGAATACAACCTCAACACCTTGTGCGCCGCCCTGAGCAAGCCATGAACCTGAGCATGCTCGAACTGGAAGGGGCTGCCAACGGCAGTCGCTTCCCACTCAAACCGGTGCTCGATGCCCTGCCATGGAACAGCGATGGCCTGATTGCCGCCATCGCCCAGCAACACAGCAGCGGCGAGGTGTTGATGCTGGCCTGGATGAACCGCCGGGCCCTCACCGAAACCCTCACTACCGGGCAAGTTTGCTACTGGTCACGCTCGCGCCAGCAACTGTGGCGCAAAGGTGAACGCTCCGGTCACTGGCAGCAGTTGGTGGAAGCACGCCTGGATTGCGACGGCGACGCGGTGCTGCTGATCGTCAACCAACTCGGCCCGGCTTGCCACACAGGCCGGCCCACCTGTTTCTACAACGCCATTGATGGCGACTACGTCCACATCATCACGGAGCCCAGCGCATGATCCGCAAGAACCCTTCCGGCGATCTGCCAGTGATTGCCGAATCGGCCTACGTCGACAAGACCGCCATCATCTGCGGCAAGGTCATCATTGGCGAGAACGTCTTCGTCGGCCCGTATGCGGTGATCCGCGCAGACGAAGTCGACGCCAGCGGCGCCATGGATCCGATCACCATCGGCGCCAATTCCAATATTCAGGACGGCGTGGTCATCCACTCCAAATCCGGCGCGGCAGTGACCATCGGTGAGTTCACCTCCATCGCCCACCGCTCCATCGTCCACGGCCCGTGCTCAGTTGGCGACCGCGTATTCATCGGTTTCAACAGCGTGCTGTTCAACTGCGCCGTGGGCGATGGGTGCGTGGTGCGCCATAACTCGGTGGTCGACGGTCGTGATTTACCCGCCGCGTTCTACGTGCCCTCCACCACCCGCATCGGACCGAATACCGACCTGTCGCAATTCCCACCGGTGAGCGTCAGCGCCTCGGAGTTTTCCGAAGACGTGGCACTTACCAACGTCGACTTGGTGCGCGGTTACAAAGCCCTGCAAAACGAGTTCTAAGCCATGAGCCGCCTGCTGATCCGCAACGCCCGCCTGGTCAACGAGGGCCAGATTTTCGACGCCGACGTGCTGGTCGCCAATGGCCGCATCGAAAAGATCGCCAGCAGCATCACCGGCTGTAACGCGCCACTGGCCATCGACGCCAATGGGCAATGGCTACTGCCGGGCATGATCGACGACCAGGTGCACTTTCGTGACCCCGGCGCGCCGGACAAAGGCAGTTTCTACAGTGAGTCCCGCGCGGCCGCGGCTGGCGGCATCACCAGTGTGATGGACATGCCCAACACCAACCCGGCCACCTTGAACCTGGAGGCGCTGGCCGATAAAAAACGCCGCGCGGCCCTGCACTCGGTGGTCAACTACGGCTTTCACTTCGGGGTAAGTAACGACAATCTCGACATCGTCGCCGCCCTCGACCCCTGCGAGGTGGCGGGAGTCAAAGTGTTCATGGGTGCGTCCACCGGTAATATGCTGGTGGACGACCCACGGATCCTGGAGCGTCTGTTTGCCGAAGTCCCGACCATCCTCCTGGCTCACTGCGAACACACGCCCAGTATCCAGGCCAACGAACGGCGCTTGCGCGAGCGTTTCGGCGATGACATCCCCGCCGTCGCGCACCCCCTGATCCGCGACGCCGAGGCCTGCTATCGCTCGTCCTCTTTCGCGGTGGAGTTAGCCCAGCGCCACGGCACGCGCCTGCATGTGCTGCACCTCACCAGCGCGCGCGAATTGGCTCTGTTTGAAGACAAGCCCCTGGCACAAAAACGCATCACCGCTGAAGTCTGTGTGCACCACTTGCTGTTCGATGACCGGGACTATCACCGCCTCGGCCATCAGATCAAATGCAACCCGGCGATCAAGACCCGCGCCGACCGCGACGCGTTGCGCCAGGCGTTATTGAATGATCGTTTGGATGTGATTGGCACAGACCACGCGCCGCATACCTGGGCGCAAAAACAACTGGCTTATCGCGAAGCGCCGTCGGGATTGCCCCTGGTGCAACATGCGCTGCCGGCGTTACTGGAGCTGGTGGCAGACGGGCTGCTGCCGCTGGCCACGCTGGTCGCGAAGACCAGCCACCGGGTCGCCGACCTGTTTGCTATCCCGGACCGTGGTTATCTGCGTGAAGGGTATTGGGCCGACCTGGTGCTGATCAAACCCGAGCCCGAAGGTAAGCCGGTCAGGGATGAGCCGATTCTTGCCCGCTGCGGCTGGACGCCCTTTGCAGAGCGCAGCTTTCGCCACAGCGTCAGCACCACCCTGGTCTCCGGCCACCTGGCCTGGCACAACGGCAAGGTGGTCGACAGCTGCCAGGGTTTGCCGCTGCACTTTCTGCGTTAAGCGCGTGGTTTGACCGTACCGCAATCGTTGCCCAGCCACTGGGCGTGAGTGTCCAGGCTGCCCTTCTGCTGAATGCCGGTGGCATTGAAGGTGCCGTTGACGGTCGTGGTGAATTCTTTCTGGCTTTGGAAAGTGGCGACTCCGGTGCCCTGAGCTTTCGGGCAGCTGAAACGGAATTTCCACTGGTTGCCGGTTTTGTCGGTCACTTCCTGTTTGCAGCCAGATTGCGGGTCGGTCAAAGGGATTGAGTCCGAGGCGACCTGGGCTGGAGTGAGGCACACCTGCACGCCTTTACCTGCCATGGTGATGCCCTGCTTTTCGAGCATCGCGCGCTGTTCGGGGGTCATCTGTTGCTTGAGCTGACCGAGGATCAGCGACAGGTCCGGCAGGTCCTGGTTATCGACTTTCATATTGCTGGTGGTCAATTCCCACAAGCCCGGCGCCAGCATCTGCGCCTGCGCTGCCACCGGCAACGACAAACCAACAACCATGGATAAACAGAGCAGACGAGCATTCATCGGGTAACTCCTGGGCAATTGTGGGCTTTAGACGCTGCAAAGGCGCCAGTGTTGCACGCCAAATAAAATAGCGACATTCGCAGCCGAACATGGTCTGTTAGGCATTGGATTGTCTGGAGTACTGTCGTCCATGGATTTCTTTGGCCCGCACCTGCTCGCCTACTTCATCGCCACGCTGCACTTTCTCGGGACTCTCGCCGCGATCCACGCGGTGCTGACCGTCAGGACCGCTCAAGGCTCGATAGCCTGGGCCTTGTCGCTGATGTTCATGCCCTATCTCACGTTGATCCCCTACCTGATTTTTGGCCGCAGCACCTTCGACGCGTATATCCAGGCGCGGCGCCAGGCCAATCAGGAAATGCACACCGCCATCACCGCGCTGAACTGGCGTCCTTGGGTTGAGGAGGCGCTCGCTGCGCGCAACTCCAGTGCTTACGCCTCGTTGCGCGCCATGCCCAAACTGGGTCGCATGCCGTGCCTGGCCAACAATGAAGTACGCCTGCTGATCAATGGCGACGCCACCTTCAGCGCGATCTTTGAAGCCATTCGCAACGCCAAAACCGCTGTGTTGTTTCAGTTTTTCATCATTCATGACGATGAACTTGGCCGCCAATTACATACGCTGCTGAAAGAAAAGGCTGCCCAAGGCGTGGCCATCTACGTGCTCTACGACCGCATTGGCAGTCACGCCCTGCCCCATCGCTACGTGCAATCACTGCGCGACGCCGGCGTGCAGGTCAAGGCCTTCGCCACCCGCAGTGGATGGCTCAACCGCTTCCAGGTCAACTTTCGCAACCATCGCAAAATCGTGGTGGTGGATGGCATCACCGGGTTTGTCGGCGGGCATAACGTGGGTGATGAATACCTGGGCAAAAAACCGCCATTGGCGCCATGGCGCGATACCCATGTACAGGTCACAGGTCCCGTGGTGGCGTGCCTGCAGGAGTCGTTTGCCGAAGACTGGTTCTGGGCCGCGCGCGAACTACCGCCGCTGATCTTGCCGGACACCTATCCCGAAGATGGCGTGCTCTGCCAATTGCTCGCCAGCGGTCCGGCCGATCCGTATGAAACCTGCTCGCTGTTTTTCGTCGAGGCCATCCACGCAGCGACCGAGCGGGTATGGATCACCAGCCCGTATTTCGTCCCCGATGAAGCGGTGTTTGCCGCCCTGCGCCTGGCGGTACTACGCGGAGTGGATGTGCGCCTGCTGCTGCCGTCGCGGCCGGATCACCGCATTGTGTATGCCGCCTCCAGCCTCTACGCCATCGAAGCCGTGCGCGCCGGAGTGCGGGTGTTCCGCTACACGCCGGGCTTTCTGCATCAGAAGGTGGTGTTGGTGGACAGCGAGATCAGCGCCATTGGCAGTGCCAACATGGACAACCGTTCGTTCCGGCTGAATTTTGAAGTGATGCTGCTGACCGTCGATGAAGCCTTCGCCCAGGAGGTGGAGCATATGCTGCTCGATGACTTCGCGCAGGCCCATGAAGTCAGCCAGGAAGAAAGCCGCGAAACACGGCGCCTGCAACAACTTGGGATGCGTGTGGCGCGCTTGATCTCACCAATCCTTTAACCAGACAACACAAAACAAAATGTGGGAGGGGGCTTGCTCCCGATAGCGGGGGGTCAGTCAACGGGTGGCGACTGATATACCGCTATCGGGAGCAAGCCCCCTCCCACAGTTGGATCTCCACCTTTCTGGAACATCAGCTCAGCGATAGATGTCTTCCCGCGTCCACGGCAGTTCATGGCTGCCATCCGCGTGAGGCTTCACCGCGAGGATCTGGTGCAGGTTGATCCAACCCCGTGCAAACGCATAGGCGCAACCGGCCAGGTACAAACGCCAGATACGCAACGCCTGTTCTGGCACCATCTTGGCCGCCGCTTCCAGGTTGTCCTCCAGCCGCTCACTCCAATGGTCCAGGGTTCGGGCGTAGTGCAGGCGCAGGCTTTCGACGTCGACGACTTCCAGCCCGACTTCGCTGATCTCGGCGGTCATCATTGCCAAGTGTGGCAACTCACCGTTCGGGAACACGTACCGCTCGATAAACTCCCCGGCGCCACGGCCCACCGGGCGGCCATCGGTGTGCTTGGCGGTGATGCCATGGTTCATCACCAGGCCGCCTTCACGCACCGCACCGAACAGGGTCTGGCAGTACTGCGCCAGGTTGGCGTGGCCGACGTGTTCGAACATGCCCACGCTTACGACTTTGTCGAATCGGCCGTCCTGGGGTAGATCACGGTAGTCCAGCAGTTGCAGGTCGATCTGGTCTTCCAGTCCCTCGGCTTTGACTCGCTCGCGAGCCAATACCAACTGCTCTTTGCTCAGGGTGATGCCATACACTTTCACCCCGAACTCCCGCGCCGCAAACCGCGCCAGCCCGCCCCATCCGCAACCGACGTCGAGCAAATACTCCCCCGCCTGCAAGCGTAGCTTGCGGCACAGGTGGCGGAATTTGTCTTGTTGGGCCTGGTCGATGGATTCGCTGCCGGTTTCGAAATAGCCGCAGGAGTACGCCATGTCCTGATCCAGCCACAGCTGATAGAACTCATTGGACAGGTCGTAATGGTAGGAAATCGCCGCTGCATCCGTGGCCTTGTCGTGGATCGAGCGCACTGGATGACTGTCGCCGTCGCCCTCGATCAAGGCATGACTCAGCTCATCACAGACACGGATCACTTCGCTGATGGAACCTTCCAGCTCCAGTTTGCCCTCGACGAAGGCTTCGCCCAGTGAGTCGAGTGTGGGATGGGTCAGTTGCGAGACGACCGTGGGGTCCTTCACCACGATGGTCACACTGGGCTCTGGGCCCAAGTTGAATTCATGGCCGTCCCAGAGTCGCAGACGCAGCGGTAGCTGAAGATTCTGTAAGGCCGGTGGAAGTTGCGCGAGCATGAGTAGTCCCCCCTTGTTTCAGACGTCTGAAATGAGGGTAGACCATCCCAATAAAAGTAGGAGGCTATCGATTTGATAGCCCTCTTCTATAGAGCTCGGCGTTGGAGCAAACCGTCCTGGACCCACTGTTTCAGCCATGTAACAGCCTGCAGCGGCGCACCCTCTGCATAAGTGACTGCTAGCTGCTCACACAGTTCTGCGAAGGTCCAACCGGTCGTCACCATACCGGCCAATGCTAAGGCTTCCGCAGGTTCCAGGCTGCGGTAATGGCACACCTGATGAAGGCGCCATACCAGGCAGATCTGCGCCAGGTCCAAGGTGTAGCTGCCTGGGAAATCCGCCCCATCTTTGCTGGCACGCCAGATGCCCACGCTGTTGAAGTGACACAGTCGCTGCTGCACGGACGGCGTCAGGGCAACCTGCAAACCCGGCCAATCTTCGGGCGGCAGGAGCGCCATGTCATTCAGGGACAGCGGCTGACCCTGCGGCGCATCGAAGGCCAGGGTAAAAGCCCACTCCAACTTAGCCAGCTCTGCCAGCGGTGCACTTTGTTCGGCCACGAGGTGCTCGTGGATAAACGCCGGCAACCGTTCGCCAAACCAGCGCAAGCTGTAATGGGCCGACGGATAACGGCGTACATAAGCGTGGGTCAGCGCCGCAAACTCATCATCCCCCAGCCAATAGAGGATGGCGCTGAAGTCGTGCCGCAGTACTTCCTGCAACCGCGCGATATAGGCGTTGTGATAGATCGCCAGGCCCGTGTCTACGTCCAGCGTCGGCCCGCCCAATAAAGTGGCGGCAAAGCCACTGTTGGCGTCGGGGGTTTGGGCTAATAAATGCTGTTCAAAGGCCAACTGCCAATCGGTCAGGCGCATACCGCTCTCCTGGCCAAGGCGGTGGCGCCCAGTTCGCGGGCCTTGCTCAACTCGGTGAGCAGCTCTTCGAACGGCGGAAAATGGTCATCGCGCTCCAACAGCGTCGACACAGGCCCCACGTGCTCCAGGGTCTGTTGGTACAGCGCCCACACCGGATCACAGACCGGATGGTCGTGGGTATCGACCACGTAGTCGCCATAGTCCATATGCCCCGCCAAATGCAGCTGACGAATGCTGTCGGGCGGCAGGTTGCGGATAAAGGTCCAGGCATCAAAGCCATGGTTGCGAGAGCTGACGTACACATTATTGACGTCCAGCAACAACTGGCACCCCGACAGATGAGCCAAGGCGTTGAGGAATTCCCACTCGGTGAATTCATCCGCCTTGGAACGCACGTAACTGGAGACGTTTTCCAGCACCAGCGGACGCTGCAATACGTCCTGCACTTGGCGAACGCGGCTGGCGACGTGATAGAGGCTTTCTTCGGTGTAAGGCAGAGGCAGCAGGTCGTGCAACTGGTGCGCACTGCCGCGGCTCCAGCACAGATGATCGGAAACCCACGCCGGTTGAATACGCTCGGCGAGCTGTTTGATCTGTTTGAGGTAATCGATATCGATGGCGTGGGGCCCGCCGATGGACAGGGACACCCCGTGCATCACCAGGGGATAGCGCTCGGCTATCGCGTCCAGGAAGTACAAGGCTTTACCGCCCTGCACCAGATAATTCTCGGAGATCACTTCGAACCAATCCACGGCCGGCGATTGTTCAAGGATCTGCTGGTAGTACTCACTGCGTAAACCCAGGCCGTAACCCAGACTTGGAAGGGAAGCGGACATGGCTGACTCCTGGGGAAAGTGTGTCCGCAGCGGAGGGGGGCTGCCGCTGCGGTTGCACTCGTTTGCCGGTTATTCGCCGACTTTGCCACCAGCCGCGTCACAGGCTGCCTTGGTCATAGCCTTGAAGCCGTGGCCCTTGCACTCTGCCTGGCCTTTGCAGGCGTTTTCAGCGGTCTTGCAGTCGTTCATGCCCTTGCAGGAGGTTACGCCGTAGCAATGCACTGGCGCGTCTGCGGCTTGTACCTGGGTGGCGACACCAGCAAACATGGTAGCGGCGGCCATCGCGAAAGCGGCACCAGCAGCAGCGGATTTAATGTTCATTGTTGTATTCCTCATGATCAGTAGTGGCGTCGGTCTGAACGGATTGTTCAGTCTCGACACACCACTAGAGTGAGGCCCCCCACCGGCGTTACAGCGGTGCGCAAATATTGCTGAAAATTATTCGTCGAGTTTCAAAAGCGGCTCGTGGAAGCGTAGCAAACGCCCGGCGTTACCCAGCACCAGCAACGTGCTGAGGTTGTGCAACACTGCCGCGATCATTGCCCCTGCGGCCCCCAACCAGCCAAATGCGGCGAACACCACAATCGCCAGCGTCCAGCCCAGACCGATGATCACATTGACCTGCAACGTGTGCCGACACTGGCGACTCAAGCGCACACAGGTGCCGAGGCGGCGCAGGTCGCTGCCGATCAGCACCACGTCCGCCGAAGCCAGCGCGATGTCCGCCCCGCCCGCCCCCATTGCCACGCCCACCACGCCGGCCTTGAGCGCCAGGGAGTCATTGATCCCGTCGCCGACCACCATTGGCCGAAAGCCGCTGCCGATTTCGCCCAGCACGCGGTTGAGCTTGTCCTCAGGCAACGCCTGGGCTTCGACATCGCTGATGCCCACGTCCAAGGCCAAGCTGTCGGCCACGCTTTGACGGTCGCCGGTCAGCAGCAATTGGCGGCCCAGGCCCAGCTCACGCAATTCTTGCAGCGCCTGGCGGGCTTCCGGCTTGACGCTGTCAGCCAGCAACAGCCAGGCGAGAAATCGCCCGTTCAGGGCCAGCCCGGCAATCGGGCCGTCATGGTTGGGCACGCCCGTGGTGGCAATGCCCAACTGCTCGAACAACTCCGGACGCCCAAGGGCCGCTTCGCCCTGCTCGGTCTGCGCCACCACGCCGAGGCCCTGGCGTTCGCGGATGTCGGTCAGCATCAACAGTTGTTGCTGGGTAGCCAACCCCGCCAGCGCGCGGCTGACTGGGTGACTGCTCGCCGAGCCCAGGCTGGCCGCCAGATTCAGCAACGCCTGCCGGTCCGGCTCAAGGGTTTCGATGGACTGTAATCGCAGCGTGCCAAAGGTCAGGGTGCCGGTCTTGTCGACCACCAGCGAGGTCAAGTCCGCCAGCTCTTCCAGGAACGCCGAGCTGCGAATCAGAATCCCATGGCGCGCCGCCACGGCGATCCCGGCAATCGCCGTGGCAGGTGCCGACAACACCAACGCACAGGGGCACGCCGCCACCAGCACGGCGAGCATCGCCTGGGCGTCATTGGTCACAAACCAGGTGACCGCCGCCAGCAGCAGCACCAACACCATATAACTGCCCGCATAGCGCTCCAGCAGTCGCGTGATCGGCGGCTTGGACCGCTCGGCGTTCTGCATCAGCGCGATGACCTTGCCCAAGGTCGACTCGTTGCCGGTGCGCGTCACTTCAAGACGCAGCAGACCGTCGAGGTTGATCGCCCCGCCAAACACCTGCACGCCGACGCTGGCTTCCAACGGCACCGACTCACCGGTGATCGGCGCCGTGTCCAGACTCGCTTGGCCCGACAACACCACACCATCGGCGGGCACACGGTCGCCGGCGCGCACTTCCACGATATCGCCGGTGTTCAGCGTGCCGTTGTCCACTTCAACAATGCTGCCGTCGGCCTGCACCAACCGCGCATGGCTGCGGGTCAGTTTGCCCAAAGCATGGATCGCTTCCTGGGAACCGATCACGCTGCGCTCTTCCAGCACATGCCCAAAGATCATGATGATCGGCAGCAACGCCGCCGTCAGCAGATCCCCCGTAGCCCAGGCGCCAAGCATGGCCAAGGCGATAAGTTGATCGGTAATGCCATGCAGGCTGGGAAACCGCAGGCTGTACCACGCCGAACGCATCACCGGCACGGCCACCAGCAGTGATGCCACACCCAGTAATAGCTGACTGACGCCAGTCTGGTCCGGCGCCAGCCAGCGCCACACCAGACCCAGCACGAGTAATCCCAAGGCCAGCATGGCCAGGGTCAATTGCCGGGCAGCGCTGCGCTGCTCGGCGGACGTCAACATAGGTGCGCTCATTGCTCGGCTCCCTGGATGATCAAGCGGGAGTCGTCTTTAGGGTCGACCGTGGTCACGGAGCCCGCCTGGCCGAGAATCTTCGGCAAGCGCTCGCGGTATAGACGCAGAAGCAAACCCGGGTCTTTGACCTGGGCGAGGCTGGCGACGGTGGCGGTTTGCGCCTGGGCGTTGGCCAAGCGTTCGCTGGCCTGGGCGTGGGCAACCTGCACCACACGGTCAGCTTGCTGATTGGCGGTTTGGGTGAGCTTTTCCGCTTCGGTGCGCGCATTGGCCACCGCTTTATCGGCTTGCTGACTGGCCGTCAGCACCGCATTGAACGCATTCACCGCCGGGCCCGGCAGGCTCGACTGCACATCGACACGGGTGACTTCGATCCCCAAGCCCAAGCCGCTTGAGGTCAACTCCGCCAGCCGCTTATTGATGCCTTGCACCAGGTCACCGCGCAACCGTTCACGACGCTCAGCGGCGCTATTGTCGGCGCCGATCAGTTCCGGGCGCGCCACCAGAATCGTGTCCAGGTCCCGCGCCGCCGTCAGGGCCACGGCGCTGCGCGTGACCAGGCGATCCAAGGCCGGCAACACATGCTCGCCCTGCAATACAAAGGAATACGGTTCGGTGACCTTGTAGAACACCCGCACATCCAGCTGCACCACTCCGGCATCCCCGGTCAGCAGGTAGCCGGAGCCGGCCATGGCATCGCTCAAGGGCGTGGCGAAACTGGCCACGCGGTCAGCCTGCACCGCCGCCTCCGAACGCAGCAGGTTTTCCACCCGCCGCTCGATCACCCGATCGGCGGCCGGCAGCAACACCACCTGCTCAAATGGCTGCGGCCAGGCCAATAGCAAGCCAGCATTCTGGATACGGTCGAGGGCGCCGAAGTGCAGCACCACGGCGCGGTTCTGCGGGTCGATCTGGCGCACATTGGAAAATGCCCAGGCCAACGCCGCCAACACAGTCACCGCGTACAGCGCCATGAACGTCAGGCGCCCGGCCTGAATCCATGGGCTGTCCGGGCTGTCACGCTCGGTCATGGCTGGACGTCCTTCGGTCCGTCCACCAGCGCACGGAATGGTGCGGCGTCGGTGCGCAGGATGATCTTGGTGCCCGGCGTCACCACCGTGCCCAAGGTATCCAGCGAGCGCAGCAAGTTGTACAGCTGGGGATTACCCGCGTAGGCCCGCCCGTAAATCTGTGCGGCCTCGACACGCGATTGCGCTTCGATATCGGCGGCTTTCACCGTGGCGTCGGCCTGCACGATGCGCGCGTCGCGCTCGGCGGCGGAACGGATTTGGGCCGCTTCGCGCTTACCCACGGCAGTGCGTTCGGTGGCGATGGTTTCGCGCTCGGCACGCATGCGGTCGACGGTGGCGGTCAGCGTCACCGAGGGCAACGTCAGCCGCTCGATACCGACTTGGGCCACGCGTACGCCGTAGGTAGTGAGCAATTGTTGATCAATTTGCTGGCGCAACTGCGCCTCGAAATCGGCGATACGTACCTGGCTGGCGTCGGTGTTGATCAGGCTGGACAGGTCAAAACTGGCCGCCGTGGTTTCCAGTGCCGAGCCGACGAAGGTGCGAATCTGCCGCGCCGCCTCATCCGGCTGGTTCTGCACCGCACGCATAAAGCGCTGCACATTGTCGGCATCGCCCTGCACCTGCCACGCCACATAGGCCTGCACGATGATGCGCAAGCCATCGCGGGTGCCCACGTCCTGCAAGCCGCTGGAGGTGGTGCGCAGGCGCAGGTCCACCGGGATCGCCGCTTCGAACGGCGCCGGCCAGCGCCAACCAAGGCCCGGCTCCAGCAACACCCGCGACGGGTTGCCGAACCGTGTAATCACCGTGGCTTCGCCGGACCGCACTTGCACCAGGCTTGCCGCAGCGACCGCAAACAATACGAGCAACACGGCCCAGCCCATGCGCCGCCAAGGGAATGGGCCAGCAGCGTGCTCATCACCGTGATGGTGGTGGCCGTGATGATGGTGATGACCGTGATCGTGAGAATGAGCGCTCAACAGACAGACTCCTTATTGAACGGCTTTACGCGGCACCGAGGGATCGGCCGGCAAGGTAAAAGAACGCAGATCGATCGTCGGTGCGCCATCGGCGCCCAGGCGATGATCCAGAATCAGCAGTTTGGTGTGGGCCAGACCCTGGCTGAGTTGGCCAAGGTACTGCTCCAACACGAAGGCCTGGCCTGCACTGGCATAGGCCTTTTGTTCGGCGGCGAAACGCAGGTCGGCCGCCTGTGCGCCAGCATTCACTTCATGGGCCGTGGCCGTGGCTTGATCGCGGGCAATGCTGGCTTGCAACAGGGCCTGGTTGGTCTGCTCACTGGCGGCTCCGCGCTCGCGGGAGATCAGGGCCTGAGCACCGATCTGCGCAGCTTGCACGCCGTGATAGGCGTTGGCGGCACCGGCCGGTGGGTGGATGGCTTCCACAACGGTGGCGAGGATTTCCACACCGCTGTGGAGTTTCTGCAGATCCGCCTGCACCGCGCGCCCCACTTCGTCAGCCAGGCTGGTGCGTTGTTCGCCGAGCAATTCGTCGAGAGTGCGCGAAGCAAAGTCGTGCACGAGGATGCGGCTGGCGGTGCTGCGGATCAGGGTCGGTACATCCGCGCTGTTATACGTCGCCGCCAGCGCGGCCTCGTCGGTAAGGCCAATGCGGTAGACGAAGCGCACATCCATATTGACGATCTGGAAGCCCTGCTTATCGCCGCTGCTGCTGGCGATGACTTGGGATTTGTCATTCACATGGCTGGCGTCCCACAGTCGATTGGCTATCAACGGCGCCGGACCTTCCGCAGGTGTCAGCTCGGGCGAAGCAGTTTCGCTGACGCTGGTGGCCAATTCATGCACCACGCCGTTTTCCACTTTAATGACGCGACCCAATGGCCAAGGCAACCCGGCATGCAGGCCGGGGCCGAAGACTTGCACCGGTTTGCCGAAGCGTTCATAGATCCCACGGCCTTGCAGGGGCACTTCATGCACACCGGTCAGCGCCCAACCGATCGCCAGCACCACCAGCAGCACCGGAAAAAATGCGCGGCGCATGTAGGTAAAGGCCCAGATCTGACGCAGGTCAATGCCGAAGCGGTTGTGCAACTCGTGCTGCAACGCCAGCAACGGTTGTGGCGGCCAGCGCAGCAAACCAGCGATAAAACTTTGCGCCATCAGGCGGGGTTCAAGATGCGGTTGGCGCGGGCTGAACAATGACAACGCACCCCTGAGCAGAAACTCCGCCGCCACCAGTGCCGGCAGCAGGCCAATCAACACCGCCAGACGCAACGGCCACACGGACTCGGCACCGGCAAACAGCAGGCAAATCGCGCTGATCACCAGGCAACTGATCGCCACTCGGCTCAACTGCGCCAGTTGCGAAGCTTCCGGCCATTGCGCGGCGGTTTCCTGGGCCAGGCGACGTTCGAACACCAGCAAGCCAAACGCCAGGGCCAAGGCCAACGCGGCGCCAATACTGGCGGACTGACCTACAGCCGCAGCCGGCAACGCCAGGTTCCAGAATTCGATAACGCTAACCAGCGCGAGCAGCGACCAGCCGCCAAGCCACAACACCGGCGCGCCAATCTGCTTGCCAAAGCGCCCAACCAGCCGCGCGTACCGGCCCGTTTGCTCAACCGGTACTTCAACCGCGGGTTCCTCCAGCGCCTGGGCGCGCCAATCGGCCACCCACCACGCCGACTGTAAACCCGCCACCAGCACCAGCAACGCGCAGGCGCTGTTGATCAATACCACCGGCCAGATCGACAGCGGCGCAAACAAGGCGACAAACAGCGCCAGCACCCAACCGGCGACGGCCAGCACTGTCAGGCTGATACCGGCCTGACGCAATCGACGGGCATGGAACTGCCCCTGTTGAAAGCGCGCGAGGCCTTCTACAGAAGCGCCGTCAGCTTCTAGATCCACTTGCATCCCAACACGCCCGTCTGTACACAATTCGTTACGATATAACACGCGACGTGAAATTTTTGTTCGTCAAAAAGCGCTTTTGAACACGACACACATCCCCTGTGAAAGGGGGCTTGCTCCCGATAACGACCTGTCAGTTGGTGCCTGTGCTGGCTGATCCGCCGCCATCGGGAGCAAGCCCCCTCCTACATTTGTTTCTCAGTGCTCTCCAGAGCGTGACTAAACCCCCATAAACACGAGCCATCACTGGTAGATCTCATGATTAATCGGCACACTCCAAGCCAGTTTTTCGCGGGCTCACGGACAAGGAAGCGTCACCCCCCATGATTTCGATCTATCAGCTCAAACCGCGTTTTCAAAACCTGCTGCGTCCTCTCGTGCAGCGCCTCTACGACAACGGCACCACCGCCAATCAAATCACCGTTCTGGCCGGAGTGATTTCCCTGCTGGTGGGCCTGCTGATTGCCAGCTTCGCCCAACACCTGTGGCTGTTTGCGTTGATCCCGCTGTGGATGATTGCGCGCATGGCCCTTAATGCCATCGACGGCATGCTCGCCCGTGAATTCGGCCAGCAGTCGCGCTTGGGCGCCTACCTCAATGAATTGTGTGACCTGATCGCGGACAGCGCGCTGATCCTGCCCTTTGCACTGATCCCGGGCGTGAGCCTGGCGCCGGTGCTCTTGGTGGCATTGCTGGCGGTATTCAGCGAATACGCCGGTGTGCTCGGGCCCATGGTCGGCGCTTCACGGCGCTACGACGGGCCGATGGGCAAAAGTGATCGGGCGTTTGTACTCGGCGTGCTGGCCACCGGTGTAGCGCTGGGCTGGCTCGGCGCAGGTTGGGTCGACACGGTGATGTGGCTGGTCGCCGCCCTGCTCGCCTACACCCTGGTCAACCGCGTACGCCAAGGCCTGAAAGAAACCCCTTCCCCTTCTGCATAAGGATTTTGCGATGCGCGAACAGCAAGCACACACCTTCAGTACCCATGATGGCGTCGAGCTTTTTTACCGACACTGGCCGGCCACTTCCCCTGCGGATGGCGAGCCACGCCAGGCGATCGTGCTGTTCCATCGCGGCCACGAGCATTCGGGCCGCATCGCCCATCTGGTCGATGAGCTGAACCTGCCCCAGTTCGACTTCTTCGCCTGGGACGCCCGCGGCCACGGCCAATCCCCCGGCGAGCGCGGTGACAGCCCCAGCTTCGCCACCAGCGCCCGCGACGTGCAAACCTTTTGTGACCATATCGGCGCCACCTACGGCATCGAAGAGGAAAACTTCGCTGTCATCGCCCAAAGCGTCGGTGCGGTAATCGCGGCCACATGGGTGCACGATTACGCGCCGAAAATCCGCGCGTTGGTGCTCGCCTCGCCAGCGTTCAAGGTCAAGCTGTACGTGCCGTTCGCTCGTCCAGGCTTGGCGCTGATGCGCAAGTTTCGCGGCAACTTTTTCGTCAACAGCTACGTCAAGGCCAAGTTCCTCAGCCATGACCCGGAGCGGGTGGCGTCCTACGACAGCGATCCGCTGATCACCAAGGCGATTTCAGTGAATGTGCTGCTGGGTCTGTACGAAGCAGCCGACCGGGTTGTAGCGGATGCCCAGGCCATCCAAGTGCCGACTCAGTTGCTCATCTCCGGCTCCGACTTCGTGGTGCATCGCAAACCCCAGCAGCAATTTTTCGACCGCCTAGGCAGCCTGAAAAAAGAGCTGCATATCCTGCCCGGTTTTTTCCACGACACCCTCGGCGAACGTGACCGCACCGTGGCGGTGAGCAGTGCCAGGCGCTTTATCCTGCAAAACTTTGCTCACCCGCTGGACCGCGCCTCCCTGCTCGACGCCGACAAACTGGGCGCCACCTGCGCCGAGTCCGAATCCCTCGCCGCGCCGCTGCCGCGCAACTCCCTGCGTGACCTGTACTGGCGCATGACCCGCGCCAGCATGGGCTTGGGCAAGAACCTGTCAGATGGGGTGAAACTGGGCTTCGACACCGGTTTCGACTCCGGCAGTACCCTGGACTACGTCTACCGCAACAAACCCACCGGCAAGGGCGGGCTGGGGCGGATGATCGACACCAACTACCTCAACTCCATCGGCTGGCGCGGCATCCGTCAGCGCAAGCTGAACGTCGAGGAACTGCTGCGCCTGGCCATGGCCAAGTTGCGGGATGAACAGCGTGAAGTACGTATCGTCGACATCGCAGCCGGCCACGGGCGTTACATTCTGGAGGCCTTGCAGGGCGTGACGCCGCTGCCGGAATCGATCCTGTTGCGCGACTACAGCGACATCAACGTGCGCGACGGTGGCGCGCTGATCCGCGAGAAAGGCCTGGGGGATATCGCGCAGTTCGTCAAAGGCGATGCGTTTGATCGCGCGGACCTGGCGGCGCTGGAACCCAAGCCGACGTTGGCGGTGGTGTCTGGGCTGTATGAATTGTTTGCCGATAACAGCATGGTCGGCGGTTCGCTGGCCGGCCTCGCCGAAGCGGTCGAACCCGGTGGCTACTTGGTGTACACCGGCCAGCCATGGCACCCGCAACTGGAGCTGATTGCCCGCGCATTGACCAGCCATCGCCAAGGCCAGGCCTGGGTGATGCGCCGTCGCAGCCAGGCGGAAATGGACCAACTGGTGGAAGCCGCCGGTTTCCGCAAAATCACCCAGCGTGTGGATGAGTGGGGCATCTTTACCGTGTCCCTGGCACAGAAGATCTGAGCATGCGCGAACCCGGTTTGTTGAAACCAGCCGTCCTGTGGCTGCTGCTATTAGCGCCGTTGTTCTTCAGCACCTACGGCTTTGCCACCTGGGTCACCAGCCAGCGCAGCGACGTGGGCACGCTGGTGTTCGGCTGGGAAACCCATATGCCGTTCTGGGCTTGGACCATCGTGCCTTACTGGTCCATCGACCTGCTCTACGGTTTCTCCCTGCTGCTGCCCAGCACCCGTCATGAACTCAAGCAACACGCACTGCGCCTGCTGAGTGCCCAGGTGATCGCGGTGAGCTGCTTCCTGATCTGGCCACTGCGTTTCACCTTCGAGCGGCCCGAGCTGGATGGCGTGTTTGGCTGGTTGTTTGCGGTGTTGGCGGGCTTCGACAAGCCATTCAACCAGGCACCGTCGCTGCACATCGCGCTGCTGGTGATCCTGTGGGTCATGTTCCAACGTCATACCCAAGGTTTCTGGCGCTGGCTGGTGCATGGCTGGTTCGCATTGATCGGAATTTCGGTGCTGACCACTTATCAACATCACTTTATCGACTTACCCACAGGCGCCCTCGCGGGTTGGATTTGCGTGTGGTTGTGGCCGCTCGAACATTCGAGCCCGCTGCTCAATACGCGGCTTACCCAAGACCGCAAGCGCTGGCAGCTGGGCGTGCGCTACGGCTTGGGCGCCCTGGCGCTGATCATCGTGGCGTTAAGCCTGGGCGGTTGGTGGCTGTGGCTGCTGTGGCCAGCGGTTTCCCTTGGGCTGATCAAGGCGAATTACTTCGTGCTGGGCGCGGCGGGTTTCCAGAAGCGCGCTGATGGTCAGCTCACACCCGCCGCGCGCTGGTTATATGCGCCCTATCTAGTGGCTGCCTGGATCAATTCCCGGCTGTGGACACGCAACCATCCACAGCCCAACGTGATTGTGGATAACGTTTGGCTGGGGCGGATTCCTACCTCAAAGGAGCAGAGTTCATTCAGCGCCATTGTGGATCTATGCGCCGAACTGCCGATTAATCCACAGGGCCGCGCGTATCAATGCATCCCGGTGCTCGATCTGATAGCGCCGACACCCACCGAATGCCGGCAAGCTGCTGAAGCCATCGAACGCCTCCGCGCACGCGGCCCGCTATTGGTGTGCTGCGCCCTCGGCTACTCACGCAGCGCTACCGCCGTCGCCGCCTGGCTGTTGCACAGCGGGCGCGCCACGACGGTGGACGAAGCGCTGACTATTATTCGTGCAGCACGGACCGATGTGGTCCTGCACCCCGCTCACCGTGAAGCATTGGAGGGTTTGCCCCATGCCCGCTGATATGGAACTCCAGGTGGTGGCCAGCCTGCTGCGCCGTGGCCGTTCGCTGGATCAGTTATCCACAGGACTGACCGTGGCCGGTGTGCTATTCGGCCTGGCCCAATTGCTGATGGCGAGTATTTCGATCATCTGCCTGCTGCTCAGCCTGTGGATGATTATCCTCGGCCTGCTGCAAAAGTACTGGGCGCTGCGCGTGGCCTTCGACGCCGACCTGTTCGCCCTGCTGGCCCGCGATACTGAGCGCACCGCCGACCTCGACCAAGCCCTGCAGACCCTCGGCCTGCAATCGCCCAATCGGGCCGGCCGACCTTGGGCCGAGCGCCGTCGCGGCGCCCTCAAATTGTTGCGCAAACAAGCCTGGCTGCTGGGCGCGCAAGCGCTGCTGACCCTGGGCGTGATCCTCGCCAGCCCTTGGCTGCCTTTCGCCGGATAAGGAATCCCCATGTTCGAACCTGTGGTCGCCACGCTGATTACCTCCATGGCCCGCACCGTCACCGGCGCCCGCAGCCTGTGGCTGGGTTGCGCGCCCGTGCCGGTGCAACGCATCTACTTCGCCAACCACAGCAGCCACGGCGACTTTGTGCTGCTGTGGGCCTCGTTACCGCAAAACCTGCGCAAATTCACGCGCCCGGTGGCCGGCAGTGATTACTGGAATAAAAGCGCGCTGCGTCGTTACATCATCAACCGCGTGTTTAATGGTGTGCTGATCGACCGCGAACGCAAGGACCCTGTGGATAACCCTCTACAGCCTATGCTCGCTGCCCTGGAGGGTGGCGATTCGCTGATCATCTTCCCTGAAGGCACGCGCAATCCGGAGGACGGCTTACTGCCGTTCAAAAGCGGCCTGTACCACCTGGCAAAAAGTTACCCACAGGCCGAATTGATCCCCGTGTGGATCGCCAACCTCAACCGGGTCATGCCCAAGGGGCGCGTTTTGCCGCTGCCGTTGTTATGCACAACCAGCTTCGGTGCACCGCTGCAACTGGAAGACGGTGAAGACAAGGCGCTATTTCTAGCCCGCACACGCGACGCCCTGCTCGCCCTCGCCCCGGAGCATGTCTGACATGGATAGCCAAACCCTGATGCTGTTCGGCGGAATCGGCGCGATCCTGGTACTCGCCTCGCTGATCGGCCTGATCCTCAAACTGCGCATCCGTGGCACGCCGAACGCGGTGATCGACAACCTCAACGCCCGTATCAATGCCTGGTGGGTGATGGTGGTGGTGATCGGTATCGCCTTCTGGCTCGGCACCGGTGCGGTGATTCTGTTGTTCTACGCGGTGTCCTTCTACGCCCTGCGCGAGTTCCTCACCCTCACCCCGACCCGACGCAGCGACTACCCGGCGCTGGTGGCCGCGTTCTACCTCGCCCTGCCGCTGCAATACCTGCTGATTTATTCGGACTGGTACGGGCTGTTCTCGATCTTCATCCCTGTGTACGTGTTTTTGCTGCTGCCGATCCTCGCCTCATTGGGCGGCGACACCACACACTTCCTCGAACGTGCCTCGAAAGTGCAATGGGGCTTGATGATCGCGGTGTTCTGCGTGTCTTTCGTCCCGGCCCTGCTGACGTTGGACATCCCCGGCTACGAAGGCCGCAACCTGCTGCTGATCGCCTATCTAGTGATCGTCGTGCAACTCTCGGACGTGTTGCAGTACGTGTGCGGCAAGCTGTTCGGCAAACACAAGATCGCGCCCAACCTGTCACCGTCCAAAACCGTGGAAGGTTTTGTCGGCGGGATTCTGCTGTCCTCCCTGATCGGCGCCGCGCTGTGGTGGACCACGCCGTTCAACCCGTGGCAGTCGTTCCTGATCGCCTTGCTGATCAACCTGCTCGGCTTTGCCGGAGGGATCGTCATGTCAGCCATCAAGCGGGATCGGGGCGTTAAGGATTGGGGGCATATGATCGAAGGCCACGGCGGGATGCTGGATAGGCTGGATTCGGTGTGCTTCGCCGCGCCGATTTTCTTCCACCTCGTACGCTACTGGTGGACCTGACCACCAGCATTCTCAGCTCAATGGAGCGCTAAATGTGGGAGGGGGCTTGCTCCCGATGGCGGTGTGTCAGTCGCTGAAGATGTTGACTGATCCACCGTCATCGGGAGCTCGCCCACTCCCACAAAAGCCGCCGGACACCTGAAGGACATGGCCAACCTCATGGTCGACCGCTCGCTGGCATGCATGGGCGCTCACTAACCCCCCCATAAACATCCCGCCATACGGCGTATCGGCGTCATCTTTTGTATCAAAGACGCTGTAAGATACGCCGCACTTAGCCAGGGATGCTCACCATGTTCGATTCGCTCAAAGCCATCAGCCGTCGTGTTGTCGGCGTGTTTCTGACCGTGGTGGGGGCCGTTTTCGGCCAATGGCATCCTCCGCTATGGCTGCGTGCTATCGGCCGTGGCGTGGAAAAACTTGGGAGTAAAGCCCGTGCTTACCCGCGTCAAACGGGTGCCGGAGTGCTCGGGCTAGCACTGCTCGTGGCCGCTGGCTTCTACGGCTGGCACTGGTATTCCAATCTGCCGCAGCCGCATACCGCGAGCTACTCGCTGCACAAGCCCAACCTGACTGACTACACCCAGCCAACGCCAGTTGTGGATAACTTGCAAGTGCGCTTCGCCGAGTCCGTGGCGCCCCTTGCGGCCATCGGCAAACCCGTCACCGAGGGCATTACCCTAAAGCCCGAGGTCGCAGGCACCTGGCGCTGGGCGGATGACCGTAGCCTGTTGTTCGTGCCGGAGAAAGACTGGCCTATCGACGCCCATTACACCCTTGATCTGGCCAAGAAAAACCTGTTGGCAGATGGCGTATTGCTGGATCAGTACAGCACCCAGTTCTCCACCCAACCGTTCCGCGCCACCCTGGCCGCCAACGAGTTGTACCAGGATCCATCCAACCCGACGCTGAAGCAGCTGGTGGCGACCTTCCATTTTTCCCACCCTGTGGATGAAGACAGCCTGCGCAAGCACGTAACGGTGACCCTCGACAAAGGCCTGACCTACCGCGACGCCCAATTGCCAAATCGCCCGGAGATCACCTTCGACGAGAAAAAACTCAACGCCTACGTACGCTCCGCAGCCCTGGCCACCCCGCTGGAAAGCACCCCGGTCAGCGCCAAACTCGACGAAGGCATCAAGGCCCGCGATGGCGGCAACGCCAGCGCCGCATCGTTGGTGGCCAAAGTCACCGTACCCGGTCGCTATCGCCTGACATTTACGGGCGCCGAAATCAGCTTTGTGGATAACGAACGCGCAGAGCCAGAGCCTGTGCTGATGTTCAGCAGTTCCAGCGCTGTAGCCGATGACACCATCGCCGGTAAAGTCCAAGCCTGGCTGTTGCCGGAAAAAGCCCAGGACGACACCCGCCCCTATAACACCAATGAGATCGACGACGCCCTGCTCGCCCGCAGCACCAAGGTCAACCTGACCCACGTGCCCAGCGTCGAACCGCTGAACACCCTGCACGCCTTCAAGTTCAAGGCCCCTGCCGGACGTGCGCTGTATGTACGCGTGCCCGCTAACCTGGAGGCCATCGGCGGCTATCTGGCGAAGGATCCTACGGCGTCGCTGGTCAGCATGCCGGCGTATCCGCGCACCTTGCAGTTCCTGTCTGACGGCGCCCTGCTCAGCCTCACTGGCGAGAAACGCCTGGGCTTCATGGCCAGGGGAGTGCCCGGCGCCCACGTGGAAATCGCCCGCCTGTTGCCCAACCAGTTGCAACACTTGGTGGACCAGAGCAGCGGCAGTTTTGCGCGGCCGAACTTTGGCAATGAGTACTTCGATCGTATGGTCGAGCGTCAGTCTCTGGACATTCCTCTGTCATCCAATGACCCGGCCAAAACCGTCTACGACAACGTAGATTTGAGCCACTACCTCACCGCCAACGGCGGCCGTCGCGGCATTTTCGTGCTCAAGCTGAGCCCACAGGATGAACCGGCCGAGCGTACGTTCGAATATGAACGCAGCAGTACCAGCGACCTGCGGTTTATCGTAGTGACCGACCTCGGCATCATCGCCAAACGCTCCAGCGACGGCAGTCACGACGTGTATGTGCAGTCCATCGGTAATGGTTCGCCGGTGGCCGACGCGCAAGTCGACATCATCGGTCGCAATGGCTTGCCGGTGAGCAGCGGTCACACGGACGGCGAAGGCCATGTGCATTTCGCCAAGCTGGATGAACTGCGCCGTGAGAAAACGCCGCTTATGTATGTGGTCAGTCGCGGCAATGACCAATCGTTCCTGCCAATCGCCCGTCAGTCCCAGCAGCTGGATTTGTCGCGCTTTGATGTAGGCGGTTTGGAAGAAGACGGTGCGATTGATCGCCTCAGCGCCTACCTGTTTACCGACCGCGGCCTGTACCGACCCGGCGAAACCGCCCACCTGGGCATGATCGTGCGCAGCGGCAACTGGAAAGGCGCCTTGCAAGGTCTGCCGGTGGAGCTGCAAATCACCGACCCGCGCGGTCTGGAAGTGATTCGCCAGCCACTGAAGCTCTCCGCCAGCGGGTTTGAAACCTTTGATTTCCCCAGCAGCGAAGTGGCCCCAGCCGGGGAATACACCGCGACCTTGCAGTTGATTGGCCAGAAGCAAACGCGCACAGACCTGGGCAGTGTCAGCTTCAAAGTCCGCGATTTCGAGCCGGACCGCATGAAGGTCAGTTTGAGCCTGCACGACACGCCGGTGCAGGGCTGGATTCCCCCGGACCAAGTGGTGGCTAAAGTCACCGCCATGCACCTGTTCGGCGCCCCGGCCTCGGGCCGTCGCGTTACTGCAAAAATGTCACTGAGCCCGACGCTCGCGGCATTCGACCGTTACCCCGATTACCGCTTCCGCCTCAATGATTCCCTGGAAGACGCCAGCACCGAAGACCTGGCCGAAACAACCGTCGACGATAACGGCCAGGCCGTGCTCGACCTCAACCTGCAACGTTTCGCCAACAGCACCTATCGTTTGCAAGTGATGACCCAGGTGTTCGAGGCTGAAGGTGGCCGCAACGTGGCGGCGCAAAGTGCACTGCTGGTGTCGTCCGCGCCGTACCTGGTGGGTGTGAAAAGTCAGGATTCGCTGTCATACGTCGCTAAGGACGCCCCGCGCCAGGTGCAATGGCTGGCCGTCGCGCCAGACCTCACACCGCTTGCGGTGGATGGCTTGACCAGCGAAGTGGTCGAGCACCGTTATGTGTCGGTGCTGGTGAAGCAATCCAACGGCACCTACAAGTACGAGTCACGTATCAAGAACATCAGCCAACCGGCCTCACCGCTGGTGATGACCAAAGACGGCGCCAAGCAGACCCTGAACACCGGCACGCCAGGGGATTTCACTCTGCAACTCAAGGACGCCAACGGCAACCTGCTCAACCAGATCGACTACAGCGTGGCCGGGCGCGGCAACACCTCGCGCTCCCTGGAGCGTAACGCCGAGCTGCAACTGCGCCTGGATAAACGCAGCTACGCCACCGGTGATGAGATCGCCATCAGCATTCGCGCGCCGTACACCGGCGCGGGCTTGATCACCATCGAGCGCGACAAGGTCTACACCCAGCAGTGGTTCAAGGCAGACAGCACCAACAGCGTGCAACATATCCGCGTGCCTGCGGGCCTTGAGGGCAATGCCTACGTCAACGTGCAGTTCGTGCGGGACATCGGTTCGTCCGAGGTTTATATGAGCCCGCTTTCCTACGGTGTGGTGCCCTTCAGCATCAACCTGGACGCGCGGCGCATGGCACTGAAGGTCGACGGCCCGGCGAAGATCGAGCCGGGGCAGACCCTCGACATTAAGGTCAACACCGACCGCCCGGGTCGCGCCGTGATCTACGCGGTGGACGAAGGCATCCTGCAAGTAGCGCGCTATCAAACGCCTGATCCGCTGGGTTTCTTCTTCCAGAAGCGTGCGCTGGAAGTCGGCACCAGTCAGATTCTTGACCTGATCCTGCCGGAGTTCAGCCGCCTGCTCAGTGGGGCGGCGCCTGGAGGCGATACGGAAGGCGCCCTGGCCAATCTCCTCAACCCGTTCAAACGCAAACATCAGCCGCCAGTGGCGTGGTGGTCCGGGCTGGTGGATTTGCCGGTCGGTGAAACCGTGCTGCATTACCAGGTACCCGACAGCTTCAACGGCAAGTTGCACCTGTTTGCCGTCGCGGTGGATACCGACAGCGTGGGCGTCAGCGAGACCACTACCGACGTGCGCGGGCCGATCGTGATCACGCCCAACGTGCCGGCCTTCGTGGCGCCGGGGGATGTGTTCAACGTCAGCGCCGGGGTGTTCAGCAACCTCGACGCGGCAGCGGATGTGAAATTTGAAGTGCAGACCAGCGCAGGCCTCGTGGTGCAGGGCAACAAGGGCAGCACCTTGTCACTGCAACCGCGCAAAGAAGGCACTGCCGAATTCAAGATCAAGGTCGGCGACACCCTCGGTTCGGCAGACCTGCGCTTTGTCGCGGTGCTGCCGGATGGCAAGCGGATCCAGGTGGCGGAAACCACGTCAATCCGCCCCTTGAGCGAACACCGCGTCGCTCTGAGCCTGGGCCGTTTCGAGAGCGCCAGCAAAGAACTCAAGCCCACACGTGAACTGTTCAGCCAGCTGCGTGATGTGCAGTTGGGCGTGGCCGCCTCGCCGCTGGTATGGGCCAACGGCCTCAAGCATTACCTGGATGACTACGGCTATGCGTGCACCGAGCAATTGGTGTCCAAGGCCATGCCGGCATTGATCTGGGGCGGCACCGCACCCGAGGCTGAACAAGCCTTCAGCAGCGCGGTCCGCATGTTGCGCCAGCGTCAAAACCAGGCCGGTGGCTTTGGATTGTGGGCAGCCAACCCTGACGTGGCGCCGTACGCCAGCCTGTACGCCACTGATTTCCTGATCGAAGCCAAGGAGCGCGGGCTGCCGGTGCCGGAAGACCTGCTGGTGCGTTCCAACGCGTATCTGACAGACCTCGCCAACGGCCCGAGCGAAGGCCTGTCGGAATTGCGCAACCGTGCCTACGCCAGTTACCTGCTGAGCCGTCAGGGGATTCTGGTGAGCGGCGCCTTGAGCGATATACGCGAACGCTACGAGAGTTACTTCAAGGACAGCTGGCAGAACGACCTGGGCGCCGCCTACCTGGCTGCCAGCTACAAACTGCTCAAGCAGGATCGGCAGGCCGATACGCTGTTCCGCAAAATCCCGTGGCGTTCGCTTGTGGATAAGTGGGACAGCGACGGCCTGTACTACGACCCGCTGGTGCACGACGCCGAACACTTGCACCTGCTGGCGCGCCATTTCCCTGAACTGATGGATGACGTGCCCACGGCGCTACTGGATAAGCTCGGCAAACGCCTCAACGAGCAGCGCTACAATTCGCTGTCGGCGGCATTGTTGCTGCGCGCCCTGGACAACTATGGCCAGCGCGCGCAAAGCGACATGACCCTCAAGACCACCGCCTGGTTGGGCGATAAGCAGCAACAACTGCTGGAAATGGCCGGCCAGCCACCGCGCGCCGCCGTACCGCGCGCCACGCAGAAGCTGGTCATGGAAAAATCCGATGGCCCGGCAGCGTTCTACATGCTCAGCGAAGCCGGTTTTGATAAAGGCGCCAAGCTCAAAGCCATCAACAACGGCCTGGAAATCATCCACGAATACCTCGACCTCAAAGGCGAGCCGGTGAGTAAGGTAGCCGTGGGTGATGAGTTCCTGGTGCGCTTGCGCCTGCGGGCTACCGACCGTGACCAAGTGCAGCAAGTGGCCGTGGTCGACTTGCTGCCCGGCGGTGTCGAGCCTGTGTATAACTTGCCTCCAGAGCCGGAAGCCGCGAGCAGCGAGGAAAGCGAAGGCGAAGGCGAAGAATCCGAGTACGTAGAAGCCAGCGAAGAGGAAGCTGACACCTGGCAAGCCCCCATCGGCGAAACCGAGCTGAGCAACTGGCAGCCAGACTACGTGGATGTGCGGGATGATCGGGTGGTGTTGTACGGCACTGCGCTACGTGATGTAGGCACTTTCGTTTACCGCGTACGCGCCACCAACGCAGGGACGTTCAATACGCCACCGGCCTACGCCGAAGGCATGTACGAAACCACCCTGCAGGGACGCGGCAAAGTAGGCCAGCTTGAAATTACCAAGCCTTAAACGTCTGACGCCGCTGCTGGCAGCTGCGGCGTTACTGGCCGGCGTGCGGCTTTGGCCCCATGCGCCGCTGGAACAGGCCATTACCTCCTCCAGGGTCGTATTGGCCGATGACGGCTCGCTGTTGCGTATGACGCTGGCCCAGGACGGTCAATATCGCCTATGGCTACCACTGGAGCGCATTTCACCTTCATTGATTGAGGCACTGCTGCTCAAGGAAGACCGCAATTTCTACTGGCACCCGGGGATCAATCCCCCGGCGTTGCTGCGGGCGGCCATGGCCACCTACAGCGGAGGCCAGCGCCAAGGCGGCTCGACGTTGAGCATGCAACTGGCGCGGCGCCTGTGGGATCTCAACACCCGCCAAGTGCCCGGCAAATTGCAGCAGATGGCGTTGGCGCTGTGGCTGGAAGCGCGCTACAGCAAGCACGACATCCTTGAGGCCTACCTGAACCTGGCGCCCATGGGCGGCAATATCGAAGGCGCCGAAGCGGCCAGTCGCATCTACTTTGGCAAGGCGGCGGCGCACTTGTCGCTGTCCGAAGCGTTGGCATTGGCGGTAATCCCCCAACAGCCCGGCCGTCGAGCACGCTTCGGGCCTTCGCTGCAAAACGCCCGGCTGCGCTTGATGGCTGATTGGCGCGAGACTTATCCACAAGACCCGCGTAATGACAGTTTGCTGGACTTGCCCTTGGAAGCGCGCAACCGCCAGGAGATTCCTTTTTTGGCGCCACACTTGAGCGAGCAATTGCTGGCAGCTCAAGCCGGTAACGAGTTGAACAGCACGCTCAATCTGCCTTTGCAACAATTGCTGGAACGTCTGATCACCGGGTTTATCGCCGAACGGCGCAGCACCGGGGTGGAGAACGCCACCGCGATCCTGGTCGACAGCCGCGATCAGAGCGTCAAGGCGCTGGTGGGCTCAGCGGACTACTTATCCACAGACATCCATGGACAGGTGAATGGTGTGCTATCACGGCGCTCGCCGGGGTCTACGCTCAAACCGTTTCTCTATGGGCTGGCGCTGGACCAAGGGGTGATCCACCCCATGAGCATCCTCAAGGACTTACCGAGTAACTTCGGCTACTTCCAACCGGAAAACTTCGACGGCAGTTTTGTCGGCCCACTGACGGCCCGGGATGCGTTGATCCGTAGTCGCAATATCCCCGCCGTGTGGCTGGCCAGCCAGGTCAAGTCGCCTTCTCTATACGGCTTGCTGCAACGCGCCGGCATCAAAGGCCTGCGCGACGAAAGCCATTACGGCCTGGCCCTGGCACTGGGTGGCGGCGAGATGACCCCGGAGGAGCTGGCGCGGCTGTATGTGATGTTGGCGGGAGACGGGCATTTACGGCCGTTGCGCTACTTGCAGCAACAGCCGCAAACCACCGGCGTACAACTGCTCAGCCCGCAGGCCGCGTTTATGGTGCGCGACATGCTGCGCCGCAACCCACGCCCAGATGGCCTGCCCGGCCGCCATTGGCGAACCGCCTGGAAAACCGGTACGTCATGGGGTTTTCACGATGCGTGGAGCGCCGGACTGGTCGGACCGTATGTGTTGGTGGTGTGGGTGGGTAACTTCGATGGTCGGCCAAATCCAGCGTTTATTGGTGCCAAGACCGCCGCGCCGCTATTCTTCCGCATTGCTGACGCTTTGCCCCTGGCATTACCCAACGTCGCGATCAAAGCCGACAAGCCGCCCGCGGGGCTGGTGCGCATTGATGTCTGCGCTGCCTCCGGTGAGCTGCCCAACCGCTGGTGCCCGCAAACCCGCAAGACCTGGTACATCCCCGGCGTCTCGCCGATCCGCGTTTCCAACCTGCACCGCCCGGTGCTGATCGACACCCGCACCGGCAAAGCCGCGTGCCCGCCGTTCGATCCGCAATACACACGAGAGGACATCTTCGAGTTCTGGCCCAGCGACGTTCAACGCCTGTACCGAGCAGCCGGCCTGCCCCGCCGAACCCCGCCCAACGTGATGAAAAACTGCCAACCCAACCGCATCACCGACCAGAGCGAAGCGCCGCAGATTCGCTCGCCACTGACTCAGGTGAGCTACCAACTGCGCTTGTCTCAACCCCAGGAAAGCATCCCGCTGAACGCGAATGCGGCCAGCGATGCGGCGACGCTGTACTGGTTCGCTGATCAAACCTTGATCGGCCAAGGCCCGCCGCAAGCCACGCTGAACTGGAGGCCGGGTAAGTCAGGGGAATATCGGTTGCGGGTGAGTGATGATCAAGGGCGCAGCACGAGTCGGGGGTTGCGGGTGGAGTTTGTGCCTTAGGAGCAGTTGTCACCCTCAGCAAGCTCAACATAATTCGATTCCCCGCCTCCGGTCGCACCCGATAACCAACCCCATACAAAGCTCAGGCTGGTACGCCCAGACGTATCCACACTCACTGTGCCTCGCGACCAACCGGACAGCAGCTCACCGTCCAGCGTCAGGCACTGAAAAAGCAGCTCAATGGTATCGGCGCCGGTCACGCGACCGACTTGCGTCCCCGTGCGGATTCGGCCGCCTTGGTAGGTGCTGGATAGGGCATCACCGTCGACACGGTAATGAAACACCGTGCCGGTACCGGAAAGCCCATGGGTGTTATTCGCGACCACAAATCGGCGATTGTGCAAACGCTCGCCGAGGTGGGGAAAGGAAGATGGCATCAACGTGGCGTCCTTGCGTTGAAACCTGGAGACCCGATGGGCCTCCAGGTGAGCGAGGTATTACTCGACTGTCACCGACTTGGCCAAATTACGCGGCTGGTCTACGTCAGTGCCCTTGAGCACGGCCACGTAGTACGACAGCAGCTGCAGCGGGATGGTGTAGAGGATCGGCGACAAGGTGTCGTTGATGTGCGGCATGTTGATGACGTGGGTGCCTTCGCCATTGATCATGCTCGCCTTCTCGTCGGCGAATACCACCAGTTGGCCGCCACGGGCGCGTACTTCCTGCAGGTTGGATTTGAGCTTTTCCAGCAGTTCGTTGTTCGGCGCCACAGTGACCACCGGCATGTCGTCATCCACCAGGGCCAACGGGCCGTGTTTCAGCTCGCCGGCCGGGTAGGCTTCGGCGTGGATGTACGAGATTTCCTTGAGCTTGAGGGCACCTTCCATCGCCACCGGGTACTGCGCGCCACGGCCAAGGAACAGGGTGTGGTTCTTGTCGGCGAACAGCTCGGCGACTTTTTCCACGACGCTGTCCATGGCCAGTGCTTCGCCCAGGCGAGTCGGCAGGCGGCGCAATTCTTCCACCAAGGTAGCTTCAACACCTTCGGCCAGGGTGCCTCGCACTTGGCCCAGGGACAGGGTCAGTAGCAACAAACCAACCAGTTGGGTGGTGAAGGCTTTGGTGGAAGCTACGCCGATTTCGCGACCCGCCTGGGTCAGCAGGGTCAGGTCGGACTCACGTACCAAGGAGCTGATACTGACGTTGCAGATCGCCAGGCTGGCGAGGAAGCCCAACTCTTTGGCGTTGCGCAGCGCGGCCAGGGTGTCGGCGGTTTCGCCGGACTGGGAGATAGTCACGAACAGGGTATCAGGCTGCACCACCACCTTGCGGTAGCGGAACTCACTGGCGACTTCGACCTGGCACGGGATGCCAGCCAGGTCTTCCAGCCAATAACGGGCAACCATGCCGGCGTGGTAGCTGGTACCACAAGCGACGATCTGCACATTGCGCACTTTGGCGAACAGCTCGGCGGCCTGGGGGCCGAACGCGTTGACCAGCACTTGGCTCTGGCTCAGTCGACCTTCCAACGTGCGCTGGACCACGGCAGGTTGCTCGTGGATCTCTTTGAGCATGAAATGGCGGTATTCGCCTTTATCGGCCGCTTCGGCGCCGTCGCGGTATTGCACGGCTTCGCGTTCGACGGAATTACCGTTAACGTCCCAGATCGCCACGCTTTCACGGCGTATGTCGGCGATATCGCCTTCTTCCAAGTACATGAATCGGTCGGTGACCTGACGCAGGGCCAGTTGGTCGGAAGCGAGAAAGTTCTCGCCCAGGCCCAGGCCGATCACCAGCGGGCTGCCACTGCGGGCGGCTACCACACGGTCCGGTTGGCTGGCACTGACGACGGCCAGGCCATAGGCGCCGTGCAGTTCCTTGACCGTGGCCTTGAGGGCGGTGGTCAGGTCGCTGTGGTCCTTGAGCTTGTGATTGAGCAGGTGGGCGATGACTTCAGTGTCGGTGTCTGAGGTGAACACGTACCCCAGGCTCTTGAGCTGTTCGCGCAGCACTTCGTGGTTTTCGATGATGCCGTTGTGCACCACGGCCAGGTCACCGGAGAAGTGCGGGTGGGCGTTGCGTTCGCACGGTGCGCCGTGAGTGGCCCAGCGGGTGTGGGCAATCCCCAGGCGACCTACCAGCGGTTCGCCGGCCAGGGCCTGTTCCAACTCACTGACCTTGCCCGGGCGACGCATGCGCTCAAGCTTGCCGGCGTTGGTGAAGACGGCCACGCCGGCGCTGTCGTAGCCACGGTATTCAAGGCGCTTGAGGCCTTCGATCAGAATGGCGGTAACGTTACGTTCGGCGACTGCGCCAACAATTCCACACATGGTGCTTCTCCTAGATGATTGCCGCGCATATCAGCGTAATGCCGCGGGCTTGGATCTGGTCGCGGGCCTCAAGCGGCAGGCGATCATCGGTGATAAGGGTATGGACGCTGCTCCAGGGCAGTTCCAGGTTGGGAATTTTGCGGCCGATCTTGTCGGATTCGACCATCACCACCACTTCACGGGCGACCTCGGCCATCACACGGCTCAGACCCAGTAATTCGTTGAAGGTGGTGGTGCCACGCTGCAGATCGATGCCGTCGGCGCCGATGAACAATTGATCAAAGTCGTAGGAACGCAACACCTGCTCGGCGACCTGGCCCTGGAACGAGTCCGAATGCGGGTCCCAGGTGCCACCGGTCATCAACAGCACCGGCTCGTGTTCCAATTCGCTCAAGGCGCTGGCTACGTGCAGGGAGTTGGTCATGACCACGAGTCCGGGCTGGTGGCCCAGTTCCGGGATCATGGCGGCGGTGGTGCTGCCGCTGTCGATGATGATGCGGGCGTGTTCCCGCAAACGCATCACGGCAGCACGGGCGATCGCACGCTTGTAGGCCGAGATCGGTTGGGCAGGATCGCCTACCAGTTCCTGAGGCATGGTGATCGCACCACCGTAGCGGCGCAGCAACAGGCCGTTACTTTCTAGGGCGGCCAAGTCCTTGCGGATAGTGACTTCGGAGGTTTCGAAACGCTTGGCCAATTCGTCCACGCTGACTTCGCCCTGTTCGTTGAGCAAGGTCAGGATGTTGTGGCGTCGTTGGGGTGTATTTCGTTTCGACATGGTATTGATAAGTTTCGTTTCGAAAGATAACGAAGGCAATCAAAACCTATTAGGACTATATCGTCAAGCGTCTGGAACAGATTCTTCAAACAACGCAGGCTAAATGTGGAAGGGGGCTTGCCCCCGATTGCAGTAGATCAGTCGACTAGAACATTGACTGAAAATCCGCCATCGGGGACAAGCCCCCTCCCACATTTGGATAGCACTGCTGATGAGGCTGTGGATAACTCAGGTCTTTTTGATTTTGACCGGGCGTTTCCAGCCGTCGATATTGCGTTGGCGGGCCCGAGCTACGGCCAGTTGGGATTTATCCACATCCTGGTTGATGGTTGAGCCTGCGGCAGTATTCGAACCATCACCGATCGTCACTGGCGCAATCAGCGAGTTATTCGAGCCAATGAATACGTCCTCGCCAATAGTGGTCTGGTACTTGTTGGCGCCGTCGTAGTTGCAGGTGATTGCGCCAGCGCCGATGTTGCTGCGAGCACCGATCACCGCATCGCCGAGGTAGGCAAGGTGGCCGGCCTTTGCGTCGTCGCCCATTCGTGCATTTTTCAGTTCGACGAAGTTGCCGACATGCGCCCTGGCCCCCATCACAGTGCCCGGACGCAACCGAGCAAACGGGCCAGCATCGCTGCCCTCGCCCATCACCGCGCCGTCGATATGGCTGTTGGCCTTGATCACCACGCCCTTGCGCAGGGTGCTGTCCTTGATCACGCAGTTCGGGCCGATGACTACGTCGTCTTCGATGATTACGCGACCTTCGAGGATCACGTTGATGTCGATTAGCACGTCGCGCCCCACGGTGACCTCACCGCGTACGTCAAAACGCGCAGGGTCGCGCAGGGTCACGCCCTCAGCCATCAGGCGGCGACCTTCTCGCAGTTGGTAGTGACGCTCCAGTTCGGCCAACTGCTTGCGGTCGTTGGCGCCCTGCACTTCCATAGGGTCGTGGGGCTGCTCGGTAGCTACCCGCAGGCCATCGCTCACGGCCATCTCAATCACGTCGGTGAGGTAGTACTCACCCTGAGCGTTGTTGTTGGACAGACGGCTCATCCAGTCGGCGAGCTTGTTGCCAGGGACGGCGAGAATACCGGTATTGCCTTCAGTGATGGCACGTTGGGCCTCGCTGGCGTCCTTGTGCTCAACGATGGCCGCGACCTTGCCATCGGCATTGCGCACGATGCGTCCGTAGCCGGTGGGGTCTTCCAGCTCCACGGTGAGCAGGCCCATCTGACCAGGCACTACGTGCTTAAGCAGGCGTTGCAGGGTTTCCACTTCGATCAGCGGCACGTCGCCGTAGAGGATCAGCACGGTGTCAGCGGTAATGAACGGCACAGCTTGCGCGGTGGCGTGGCCGGTCCCCAGTTGTTTGTCCTGCAATACGAAATTCAGGTCATCCGCAGCCAAGCGCTCACGCACTGCATCGGCACCGTGGCCGATCACTACGTGGATGCGTTTTGGGTCCAACTGCCGGGCGCTGTGGATAACATGACCAAGCATGGAGTTGCCGGCCACCGGGTGCAGCACCTTGGGCAGGGCCGAGCGCATGCGGGTGCCCTGGCCTGCGGCGAGAATGACGATTTCAAGAGACATGAATGGCTACCAATCCTGGACGGTCCGGCTTCAGACCAAAGATGTGTTTTGCTAAAAAAGAAAAAGGGTAGCCGAGGCTACCCTTTTTAATCAATCGCGCATAAGCATCACGGCGTAGCCGCTTACTTCTTGCGGATCTGCTGGAGCGTGCGCAGCTGGGCTGCAGCCTCGGCCAGACGTACAGCAGCAGCGCTGTAGTCGAAGTCCGCACCCTTTTCGTTCAGGGCCTTCTCAGCAGCCTTGACGGCTTCCTGAGCGGAGGCTTCATCCAGATCGCCAGCACGTTGCACGGTGTCGGCAAGTACCTTGACCATGTTCGGCTGAACCTCAAGGAAACCACCGGAGATGTAAAACACCTCACGTTCCCCGCCTTGCTTGGTCAGAGTGATCGGACCTGGCTTCAAGCTGGTGATCAACGGCGCGTGGCCCATGGCAATACCCAGGTCACCGAGTTCGCCGTGTGCAATCACCATTTCTACCAGACCGGAGAAGATTTCCCCTTCCGCGCTGACGATATCGCAATGGACTGTCATAGCCATCTGATTGCCTCAACCTGATGAGCGCCCGTTTCCGGGCGCCTGGATTACAGTTTCTTGGCTTTCTCGATCGCTTCTTCGATGCCGCCGACCATGTAGAACGCTTGTTCTGGCAGGTGGTCGTAGTCACCGTTGAGGATGCCTTTGAAGCCAGCAATGGTGTCTTTCAGGGAAACGTATTTACCCGAAGCACCGGTGAAGACTTCAGCCACGAAGAACGGCTGCGACAAGAAGCGCTGGATCTTACGAGCACGGTTTACCAACTGCTTGTCGGCTTCCGACAGCTCGTCCATACCCAGGATCGCAATGATGTCCTTCAGTTCTTTGTAACGCTGCAGCACGTACTGAACGCCGCGAGCGGTATCGTAGTGCTCCTGGCCGATCACGTTCGGGTCCAGCTGGCGCGAAGTCGAGTCGAGTGGATCGACCGCTGGGTAGATACCCAGGGAAGCGATGTCACGGGACAAAACGACGGTGGCGTCCAAGTGGGCGAAGGTGGTCGCAGGCGATGGGTCGGTCAAGTCATCCGCAGGTACGTATACCGCTTGGATCGAAGTGATCGAACCTTCCTTGGTCGAAGTGATACGTTCTTGCAGAACGCCCATCTCTTCAGCCAGGGTCGGCTGGTAACCTACTGCGGAAGGCATACGGCCCAGCAGTGCGGATACTTCAGTACCGGCCAGGGTGTAACGGTAGATGTTGTCGACGAACAGCAGAACGTCGTTACCTTCGTCACGGAACTTCTCGGCCATGGTCAGGCCAGTCAGTGCTACGCGCAGACGGTTTCCCGGCGGCTCGTTCATCTGACCGTAAACCAGTGCCACTTTGTCCAGAACGTTGGAGTCCTTCATCTCGTGGTAGAAGTCGTTACCCTCACGAGTACGCTCACCCACACCGGCGAACACGGAATAACCGCTGTGCTCGATGGCGATGTTACGGATCAGTTCCATCATGTTTACGGTCTTGCCTACACCGGCACCACCGAACAGACCGACTTTACCGCCCTTGGCGAACGGGCAAACCAGGTCGATAACCTTGATGCCGGTTTCCAGCAGGTCGTTGCCGCCAGCTTGTTCCGCGAACGAAGGTGCTGGACGGTGAATGCCCCAGCGCTCTTCGGTGTCGATCGGACCAGCTTCGTCAATCGGGTTGCCCAGTACGTCCATGATCCGGCCCAGAGTCGCTTTACCGACCGGTACGGAGATGGCTGCGCCAGAGTCGATTACGTCCAGACCGCGCTTCAAGCCTTCGGTGGAACCCATCGCAATGGTACGAACTACGCCGTCGCCCAGCTGCTGCTGAACTTCCAGAGTAGTTTCCGCGCCTTGTACTTTCAGCGCGTTGTAGATGCTCGGTACGCTGTCGCGTGGAAATTCCACGTCGATAACGGCGCCGATGATTTGAACGATACGTCCGCTACTCATAGCTGGATCCTCTGAATATTTGAACCGTTAAACCGCGGCAGCGCCGCCGACGATTTCCGAGATCTCTTGGGTGATCGCAGCCTGACGCGCCTTGTTGTAGATCAGCTGCAAATCGCTGATCAGATCACCGGCGTTATCGGTAGCGTTTTTCATCGCGATCATCCGCGCCGCTTGTTCAGCTGCGTTGTTCTCGACCACCGCCTGGTACACCTGCGACTCCACGTAGCGCACCATCAAGCCGTCAAGCAGCTCTTTGGCGTCTGGTTCGTAGAGGTAGTCCCAGTGGTGCTTGAGTTCCTGATCCGGAGTCGCCACCAGTGGAATCAATTGCTCCACGGTTGGCTGCTGGGTCATGGTGTTGATGAACTTGTTGGATACCACGGAGAGGCGGTCAATCCGGCCTTCCAGGTACGCATCCAGCATCACCTTCACACTGCCGATCAAATCATTGATCGACGGCTCTTCACCCAGGTGGCTGATAGCTGCAACGACGTTACCGCCGAAGTTACGGAAAAAGGCCGCACCCTTGCTACCAACAACACACAGATCGATCTCGACGCCGTTTTCGCGGTTTACCGCCATGTCCTTGACCAGGGCCTTGAACAGGTTGGTATTCAAACCACCGCACAAACCACGGTCACTGCTCACTACCACATAACCCACACGCTTAACTTCGCGGTCGATCATGAACGGGTGGCGGTATTCCGGGTTGGCGTTGGCCAGATGCCCAATTACCTGGCGGATACGCTCCGCATAAGGACGGCTAGCAGCCATGCGCATTTGTGCCTTGCGCATTTTGCTTACCGCCACTTTTTCCATGGCGCTGGTAATTTTTTGCGTGCTTTTGATGCTCGCAATCTTACTGCGAATCTCTTTTGCGCCTGCCATGTAACACCTATCAGGTTAGCAAGCGGGAGCCTTGCGGCTCCCGCTGCGGCTTACCAGGTTTGGGTGGCCTTGAACTTCTCGATACCGGCTTTCATGCCAGCGTCGATATCGTCATTGAAGTCACCCTTCACGTTGATCTTCGCCATCAATTCGGCGTGATCGCGGTTGAAGTAAGCAATCAGCGCTTGTTCAAAGCTGCCGACCTTGGCGATTTCAACGTCGGTCAGGAACCCACGCTCAGCGGCATACAGCGACAACGCCATGTCAGCGATCGACATTGGGGCGTATTGCTTCTGCTTCATCAGCTCGGTAACGCGCTGACCATGCTCAAGTTGCTTACGGGTCGCTTCGTCCAGGTCAGAAGCGAACTGGGCGAATGCCGCCAATTCACGGTACTGAGCCAGAGCGGTACGGATACCACCGGAGAGCTTCTTGATGATCTTGGTCTGAGCGGCACCACCCACACGGGATACCGAAACACCGGCGTTCACTGCAGGGCGGATGCCCGAGTTGAACATGGCCGATTCCAGGAAGATCTGACCGTCGGTGATGGAAATCACGTTGGTCGGAACGAACGCGGAAACGTCGCCAGCCTGGGTTTCGATGATCGGCAGAGCGGTCAGGGAGCCGGTTTTGCCGGTCACTGCGCCGTTGGTGAACTTCTCTACGTACTCTTCGGAAACGCGGGATGCACGCTCCAGCAGACGGGAGTGGAGATAGAACACGTCGCCTGGGTAAGCTTCACGGCCTGGTGGACGGCGCAGCAGCAGGGAAATCTGGCGGTAAGCCACTGCTTGCTTGGACAGATCGTCATAAACGATCAGCGCGTCTTCACCGCGGTCGCGGAAGAATTCACCCATGGTGCAACCGGAGTACGGTGCCAGGAATTGCAGCGCAGGAGATTCCGAAGCACTGGCAGCCACGATGATCGTGTTGGCCAGGGCGCCGTTTTCTTCCAGCTTGCGAACCACGTTGGCGATGGTCGATTGCTTCTGACCAATAGCTACGTAGACGCAGAAAATGCCGCTGTTCTTCTGGTTGATGATCGCGTCGATCGCCAGAGCGGTTTTACCGATCTGACGGTCACCGATGATCAGCTCACGCTGGCCACGGCCGACAGGGATCATGGCATCGACAGCCTTGTAGCCAGTCTGTACAGGCTGGTCTACCGACTTACGCCAGATCACGCCTGGAGCAACTTTCTCGACCGCGTCGGTCTCGGTGTTGCCCAGTGGACCTTTACCGTCAACAGGGTTACCCAGTGCGTCGACTACGCGACCCAGCAGTTCCTTACCAACCGGAACTTCCAGGATGCGGCCTGTGCACTTGGCGCTCATGCCTTCAGCCAGACTGGTGTATGCGCCCAATACAACGGCACCTACGGAGTCTTGCTCCAGGTTGAGGGCCATACCGTAGACGCCGCCCGGAAACTCGATCATCTCGCCGTACATAACGTCGGCCAGACCGTGAATCCGCACGATGCCGTCAGATACGCTGACGACAGTGCCTTCGTTACGGGCTTGGGAGGTCACATCGAGCTTGTCGATGCGGCCCTTGATAATTTCACTTATTTCGGAAGGATTGAGTTGCTGCATTGCTCTGCTGCCCCTTCAAACTCAAGATTTCAATGCTTCGGCAAGATTCGCGAGTTTGCCGCGAATCGAGCCATCGATAACCAGGTCGCCGGCGCGAATGATGACACCACCAATAAGGGTGGCATCCTCCGCAACTTGCAGGCGCACTTCCCGGTCGAGTCGTGCACTGAGAACCTTGGCGAGTTTGTCTTGCTGTTCTTGGTTCAATGCAAAAGCACTGGTGACTTCAACGTCTACCGATTTCTCTTGCTCGGCCTTGTACAGGTCGAACAGAGCGGCAATCTCCGGCAGAAGCAGGAGACGGTCGTTTTCGGCAACGACGTGCAAGAAGTTCTGCACTTTCACATCAAACTTGTCGCCGCACACTTCAATAAAAGTGGCGGCCTTGTCTGCGCTCGTCAGTCGCGGGGCCTTGAGCACGCGCTGCATGGTGTCGTCTTGCGACACTGCTGCAGCCAGGCCGAGCATGGCTGACCAAGAGGCCAGCTGCTGGTGGGCCTGGGCGTGCTCGAAGGCTGCCTTAGCGTAAGGTCGGGCCAACGTGGTCAATTCTGCCATGATCGCCCTCGCTTAAATTTCAGCAGCCAGTTTGTTAACCAGCTCCGCGTGCGCGTTTTGATCGATTGTGGCACCCAGGATCTTCTCAGCACCGCCGACGGCCAGAGCACCCAGTTGGGCACGCAACGCGTCTTTGACACCGTTCAGTTCCTGCTCGATCTCGGCCTGAGCCTGAACCTTCACACGGTCAGCGTCGATACGGGCTTTTTCAACAGCCTCTTCAACGATCTGGTTACCGCGTTTCTTGGCTTGCTCAATGATTTCGGCTGCTTGAGCTTTCGCTTCGCGCAGTTGTTGACCCGCTTTATCTTGGGCCAACTCCAGGTCGCGAGCTGCTCGTGCTGCAGCGTCCAGTCCATCCGCGATCTTCTTCTGACGTTCGTGCAGAGCTGCGATGACCGGAGGCCATACGAACTTCATGCAGAAAACGACAAAAATCAAGAACGCTAAGGACTGACCAATAATGGTTGCATTAATGTTCACGCCAATACCTCGCTCATTCGTTGCACAACACACCAATCACTCGAAAAGACGAGTGATTAACCGGCGAGTTGACCAACGAAAGGGTTCGCGAAGGTGAAGAACAGAGCGATACCAACACCGATCATGGTCACGGCGTCGAGCAGGCCGGCGACGATGAACATTTTAACTTGCAGCATTGGAACCATTTCTGGCTGACGCGCTGCGCCTTCCAGGAATTTGCCGCCCAGCAGGCCGAAACCAATGGCAGTACCCAGGGCGCCCAGGCCGATCAACAGTGCAACAGCGATAGCGGTTAGACCAACTACAGTTTCCATCTTTCCTCCCGACTTTTACGTCGTATGGTTTAGGTTTTTTAGATTTTAAAGCGGTAAAACAAATCGTTTCATAGCCCTGGTGGGCCACCTTCCCGTTTCACCGGGAAGGACATCAGACTAGTCGAGACTGGTCTTAATGGTTCTCTTCGTGCGCCATCGACAGGTAGACGATGGTCAGCATCATGAAGATGAAGGCCTGCAGGGTGATGATCAGGATGTGGAACACAGCCCACGCCCACTGCAGAACAATGCCCAGGCCGCTAAGCCAGAGCAGGCCGCTGCCGAACATCACAGCGATCAGAATGAACACCAGCTCGCCGGCATACATGTTGCCGAACAGTCGCAGGGCCAGGGAGATCGGCTTGGCGATCAGGGTCACGAATTCCAGCAGGAAGTTCACCGGGATCAGCAGGGCTTGAACAAAGATGTTCTTGCTGCCGAACGGGTGCAGGGTCAATTCGCCGATGAAGCCGCCGATGCCCTTGATCTTGATGCTGTAGAAAATGATCAGCGCGAATACCGACAGGGCCATGCCCAGGGTAGCGTTCGGGTCAGTAGTCGATACGGCACGGAATGGAATGTGCGGGTCGCCGGAAATCGCCATGGCCAACTGAGGAATCCAGTCAACCGGGATCAAGTCGACGGCGTTCATCAGGAACACCCAGACGAAGATGGTCAGTGCCAACGGTGCAATCACCGGGCTACGGCCATGGAAGCTGTCTTTCACGCTGCCATCGACGAATTCGACCAATACTTCAACGAAGTTCTGCAAAGCACCTGGCTGACCGGAAGTCGCCTTCTTCGCCGCCATGCGGAAAATTAGGACGAAGATCAGACCCAAAGCGACCGACCAGCCCAGAGTATCCAGGTGGAAAGCCCAGAAGCCCATTTCTTTGGCTTCTGCTGCGGAGTGGGCAAAGCCCCAGCCGCCGTTGGGAAGCTGACCGAAGGTCAAGTTCTGCAAGTGGTGCTGGATATAGCCCGAAGCGGTTGTTTCTGCCATGGTTGCCTCAAACGCCCTAAGGTTTCGAAAGTCTTGTTTTCATTAGCAGGGGAGCGAACCAGCTGACCAGTTGGGTCAACACGAAGACGCCGAATACAGCCAGCGGCGCCAATGGCTTCACACCTGCAAAGGTCAGTGCAAACAGCACTGCCGTCAAAATCAGTTTCCCCGCCTCGCCGGCATAAAAAGACCGGACGATAGCCTGGGCTGCTCGGGCGCCGGAAAACCGAAAGGCCCTGTGAGCAAAATACATATTGGGCAGCAAGGCTATCAGGCCTCCGCAAAGTCCCGAATATCCGGCTACGACTCCATGCCAGTACCAAAGCGCCAATGCGGCGATTAGCAAAATGACAAATTGAGCCAATAAAACCGGAAAAACAGCCAAGCGATGGAAGGGCAACGTGTTTGGCGTGCGGGTTTCCATCACTCTTGCTCCTCAATAGTCGGCTGCCGGAAATCAATAACTTGGCATAATTTGTGCCGACAAAATGCGCGCAGAGTATAGGGGCGGTTCTGCCCCTATTCAACTGCCGGGTAGTGATTTCCGATCACACGCTACATAAGCAAATGTTTCAGCGGATGTGGGCAAGGACACCCTGAAGCTCATCAAGGGAGTTATATCCGATGACCAATTGCCCTTTGCCTTTCTTGCCGTGGCGAATTTGTACCGCAGAGCCCAGGCGCTCGGCCAGGCGCTGCTCGAGACGCGCGATATCCGGATCGGGTTTGGCCGTTTCGACCGGTGCAGGTTTGCCGCTGAGCCACTGGCGAACCAAGGCCTCAGTCTGACGAACGGTAAGCCCTCGTGCGACAACGTGTCGCGCCCCTTCAACCTGTTGATTTTCCGGCAAACCGAGCAAAGCTCGGGCGTGGCCCATTTCCAGATCGCCATGGGACAACATGGTCTTGATGACTTCCGGCAAAGCGATCAGGCGCAGCAAGTTGGACACGGTGACGCGGGACTTACCCACCGCTTCGGCCACTTGTTGCTGCGTCAGCTGGAATTCTTGCTGCAGGCGCTGCAAGGCGATCGCTTCTTCGATCGGATTGAGGTCTTCGCGCTGAATATTCTCGATCAACGCCATGGCGATCGCCGTTTCATCAGGCACATCGCGCACCATCGCGGGAATGGTCTCTTTGCCGGCCTGCTGACTGGCGCGCCAGCGGCGTTCACCGGCGATGATTTCAAAACGACCGCCACCAATCGGGCGCACCACGATCGGCTGCATCACGCCTTGAGCTTTGATCGAATTGGCCAGTTCCTCCAACGCCTGGGGATCCATGTCACGGCGTGGCTGGTATTTGCCGCGCTGGATCAAGTCCAGAGGCAGGTGCTGCAGCTCGCGCTCGTCGGCCTGCACCGCTTGTTCTTCAAGCGATGTGACGGTCGGACCACTCAACAGTGCATCCAGTCCACGTCCGAGACCTCGTTTCTTGACGGCCATGGGGATTCCTTAAGTTGGCTGGGCTGCAGCGGTGCGGGAGTTGCGGCGTTGGCGGCGAACCATCTCGCCAGCCAGAGCCAGGTAGGCGATGGCGCCACGGGACGATTTGTCATAAGCCAACGCAGGCATGCCATAGCTTGGCGCTTCGGCCAAACGGATATTGCGCGGAATAACGGTGTCGTAAAGCTGCTCGCCGAAGTGTTCCTTGAGCTGTGCCGACACATCGTTCATCAGGCTCAGGCGCGGATCGAACATGGTCCGCAGTAGGCCTTCGATCTGCAGGTTTGGGTTGAGCAATTCGGCGATACGCTTGATGTTATCCACGAGGTCGCTCAAACCTTCCAGTGCGTAGTACTCACACTGCATGGGGATAATCACCCCATCGGCAGCCACCAACGCATTGAGCGTCAGCATCGACAGCGACGGTGGGCAATCGATCAAAATGTAATCATAGTTCTCGCGGATCGGCGCCAAGGCGCTGCGCAGACGGCTTTCTTTCATCTGCATTTCCAGCAACACCACTTCCGCCGCAGTCAGATCGCGGTTGGCCGGCAGCAATTGATAACCGCCATGCTCGGAATAGTGCATGGCCTGGGCCAGGTCACACTCGCCGATCAGCAAGTCGTAGACCGAGTTTTCCAGGCCATGTTTATCCACACCGCTACCCATGGTGGCGTTGCCCTGTGGATCGAGATCGATCAACAGCACCCGTCGCTTGGTAGCGACCAAGGATGCTGCGAGGTTGATGCAGGTGGTGGTTTTGCCCACGCCACCTTTCTGGTTCGCTATCGCGAATACCTTAGCCATTCTTGCTTGTGTTCCCAATCATGCCGTGCGGCGCAGTATCAGCAGATGGCGTTGGCCTTGGCAACCGGGTACGGCCAAGGCGTGTTCGCTATCGAGGTGGAAGTCTGCCGGCAATGCTAACAGCTCATCACTCGGATGGACGCCCTTCATTGCCAGCCAGCGGGTATCGCGGTCACCCAGGTGGCGTGTCCAGTTGCTGAAGTTCTCCATGCTGCTGAACGCCCGGGAAACAATTCCGTTGAAAGGCAGTTCAGGCGTGAATTCTTCGACACGGCTGTGGATAACGTGAAGGTTATCCAGCTTGAGTTCGAGTTTGACCTGAGTCAGGAAGCGGGTTTTCTTGCCATTGCTGTCCAGGCAAGTCACTTGGGACTCGGGAAACAGGATGGCCAAGGGGATACCTGGCATGCCGCCACCACTGCCCACATCCAACCAGCGACCGTTTTGAATAAATGGCATCACGCTCAAGCTGTCGAGCAAATGCCGGGACACCATCTCATCGGGATTGCGCACTGCCGTGAGGTTGTAAGCCTTGTTCCATTTGATCAACAGTGCTAGGTAGCCCAACAGCAACTCATGCTGGGCGGACGTCAGATCGACGCCCAATTGGCGTGCACCTGTGGATAACTCTTCGGCGTGTTGCAGGGTGACCAACGAACTCAAGCGCTTTGCTCCAACTGACGGCCCGCGCCGCGTTTTTTCAAATGAATCATCAACAGCGAAATGGCTGCCGGGGTGACGCCGGGAATACGTGAAGCCTGGCCCAGGGTTTCTGGTCGAGTTATCCCCAGCTTGCTCTGAATTTCTTTCGAAAGCCCGGAAATCCCGGTGTAGTCGATATCCACAGGCAGCTTGGTGTCTTCACTGGCGCGCAGACGAGCAATCTCGTCCTGCTGGCGGTCAATGTAACCGGCGTACTTCGTCTTGATTTCGACCTGCTCGGCAACCTGTGGATCTTCTGCGCCGCCGCCCGTCACTTCGACCAAGCCAGCGTAGTCGATTTCCGGACGTGACAGCAGGTTCAGCAAGTTGTACTCGTGGGTCAGCGGCGTGCCGAATTTCTCGGCAATTGCATCACCTTGTTCGGTACCGGGGCGAACCCAAGTGCTTTTCAGGCGCTGCTCTTCCAACGCAATGCTTTCACGTTTTTTGCAGAAGGCTTCCCAGCGCACGTCATCGACCAGCCCCAGTTCGCGGCCTTTTTCGGTCAGCCGCAGGTCGGCGTTGTCTTCGCGCAGGATCAGACGGTATTCCGCCCGAGAAGTGAACATCCGGTACGGTTCCTGGGTACCCAGGGTAATCAGGTCGTCCACCAACACACCGATGTACGCTTCATCGCGACGCGGGCACCAACTGTCTTTGCCTTGTGCACGCAATGCGGCGTTGGTCCCAGCCAGCAAACCTTGGGCGCCGGCTTCTTCGTAACCGGTTGTGCCATTGATTTGGCCGGCGAAGAACAGCCCGCCGATCACTTTGGTCTCCAGGCTGTACTTCAGATCACGAGGATCGAAGTAGTCATACTCGATGGCATAGCCAGGTCGCACGATATGTGCGTTTTCCATGCCGCGAATCGATTGCACGATCTGGATTTGCACGTCGAACGGCAGGGAAGTAGATATCCCGTTCGGGTACAGCTCGTGAGTAGTCAGGCCTTCGGGTTCGATGAAGACCTGATGGCTCTCCTTGTCGGCAAAGCGGTGGATCTTGTCTTCGATCGATGGGCAATAGCGCGGGCCAATCCCCTCAATCACACCGGAATACATCGGCGAACGGTCGAGGTTCGCGGCAATGATCTCGTGAGTTCGGGCATTGGTATGGGTAATCCAGCAACTCACCTGTTTGGGGTGTTGCTCCTTGGAACCCATGAACGACATCACCGGGATCGGCGTATCGCCGGCTTGCTCAGTCATCAACGAGAAATCCACAGAACGCCCGTCGATACGCGGCGGGGTTCCGGTTTTCAGGCGACCGACACGCAGCGGCAATTCACGCAGGCGTTTTGCCAAGGCAATCGACGGAGGATCACCGGCACGGCCACCGGAATAATTCTGCATTCCGATGTGGATAAGTCCGCCAAGGAAGGTTCCCGTGGTCAAAACCACAGATTCTGCGAAGAAGCGCAGACCCATTTGGGTGACAACGCCCTTCACCACGTCTTGTTCGACGATTAGGTCATCCGCTGCTTGTTGAAATATCCACAGGTTCGGCTGGTTTTCCAGGGTTTCACGTACAGCAGCCTTGTACAGAATGCGGTCAGCTTGTGCCCGAGTGGCGCGCACTGCCGGGCCTTTGCGGCTGTTGAGAACGCGAAATTGAATACCACCCTTATCGGTTGCCATGGCCATTACGCCGCCAAGGGCGTCGATTTCCTTGACCAGATGGCTTTTGCCGATACCACCAATGGCGGGGTTGCAACTCATTGCACCGAGGGTTTCCACGTTGTGCGTGAGCAACAGGGTTTTTACGCCCATGCGTGCTGACGCCAGTGCTGCCTCGGTACCGGCATGACCGCCGCCGATGACGATCACTTCAAAACGGGAAGGGAAATCCACCACGCACCTCGTGCCTGCTTAAGTAGGTAATTAGGAATTGATTGATTGAACTGGTTTTAGAGCTTTGGCGGCAAGTATAGGGACTTAGCCCTTCCTAAAGAACCCTTTGCACAAAATTTAACCAGCTGTGGATGAATCACAGACAATAGAAATTAAAAGAGAGAAATTTATTAAATCTTTGTTTTTATGTTTATTTCTACTGAGCATCATTTCTGTGGATAGATCTCTACAGGCCTTTATTTACGGTATGTACAGAGATTCAAAAGTCTGTGGTCATGTGCCAATGAGGCCCTTGGATAAGTACGCTAAGCCTGTGGATTAAACAGGCATTTATCCACAGAGGGGTTTTTGCTCAGGTTTCAAGCCCTGTTATCAACTGGGCACAGGGGCGGTTATTCACAGGGCTTAATCCACAGAAATCGAGCAAACACGCTATACCGAGGTCTCGGTGAAGCCACCGAAATCCTTCGACTCGGAAGTGAACAGCGTAAAAAGAGATCTATTGTGAGAAATCTGCAGTGCAGTTAATAATAGCGATTATCATTAACCTGCCCTCTCGCACCCTATGTCTACTCCTTCACACACGGTTGCCGTCCAGCATATTTACGAACAGCACCATTCTTGGTTGCACGGGTGGCTCAGAGGTAAGTTGCATAACGCCTGCGATGCGGCCGATGTCGCACACGATACGTTCGTGCGCATTCTTGGTGGGCGCCATGCGGCGCAGATCCTTGAGCCACGTGATTATCTGGCGACCATCGCCAGGGGTCTGGTAATTGACCGCTACAGGCGTCACGCCATTGAACAGGCTTATAAGCAAAGCCTGGCCGAGCGTCCTGATGCCACTGCCATCAGTGAAGAAGATAAGGCGATCATCATCGAAACCCTGGTGGCTGTGGATAAAGCTCTCGCCAGCTTGGGCGAACGCTCGCGGCGGATCTTCATGCTGTCGCAGATTGACGGCCTGACTTATCAACAGATCGCCGATCAACTGCAGGTGTCACTGACGACCGTGAAGAAGCACATGGTTCGCGCGTTGACCGAATGTTCAATGATCATGGCCACCTTGTAATGGCAGCGCCTGATCGCAAGACCTTCGAGGCGGCCGCCGGCTGGTACGTGCAGTTTCAATCCCAGACGCCCACAGCGGCCGAACGCCATGCCTGGCAGCAATGGCTCAACATCGATCCGTCCCATCAGGCGGCGTGGAATCAGCTGGAGCAATTGCAACGCAGCCTGGGTGCCTTGCCCCAGGATTTCACTCGCCGCGCTTTGTCGGCCACACAGCAACGTCGCCAGGTGCTCAAGTGGATGCTGGTACTCGGCAGCACCGGTTACTTGGGGTGGAATGTTCAGCAACATACGTCCCTGGGCAATGTTTGGGCCGATTTCCGTACACCTTTGGGCAAGCGCCGGCGCATCGAACTGGCCGACGGCACCCGGATTGACCTGAATACCCAAACCGCCATTGATGTGCTGTTCGACGGACGCCAGCGCTTGATACGCCTGCGCGAAGGCGAAGTTCTTATCCACACTGGCAAGTCGGGCGCGCAGATGCCCTTCTATGTTGAGACTCAGCAGGGTCGCATCCAGGCTTTAGGGACACACTTTACTGTGCGCCAACTGGCGGATTTCACACGGGTCGGAGTGCTGGAAGACCGCGTCAGCATTTCACCCACTGATCGACCAGACCTCAGCCGGCTGCTCGTTGCAGACGAGAGTGCGCAATTCAATCGGCAAAGCGTAGGGGTAAGCCAACCTTACAGCGGGGCTGAAGCTGCCTGGGTCGACGGACAATTGATCGTGCTCGATGCCCGGCTCGGCGATGTGATCGACGAGCTCGGTCGTTATCGACCTGGGGTCCTGCAATGCGATCCAGCTTCGGCGCGCCTGCGGGTTTCCGGCACATTCCGATTGGATTCCACCGATGCGGTGCTGGCCAACCTGCAAGCGACGCTGCCGATCCAGGTCAATTACTTCACCCGTTACTGGGTTTCGGTGAAGCGAATCGGCTGAGCAAAAAAATAATCTACAGGGTTATCTTTTTTTTACCTGACGCGGCCCTACAGGTAATCACGACGCTACCTTCAGGGTTTATCCACCTATGCGCCTTCCTCCTAAGCTTCGCCAGCGACTCTCCTGCCACGGCATGACCTACGGTTTGCTGCTTACCTCTACCGCCGCTGCCTGCGTGTTGTTATCAACAGGCGCCCTTGCAGCCAGCGTGGTGCAGCACTTCGCTATTGGCGCAGGTCCGCTCGACAGCGCCTTGAGCCAATTTGCGGCCAGGGCCAATGTGATCCTGTCCTTTTCGCCCCAGCAGACCGCTCATTTGAACACCCCTGGGCTTGAGGGGGACTATTCGGTGGAGCAGGGCTTTGCGCTGCTGTTGCAAAACTCAGCGTTAGAGGCTGTGGCCCAGGCGCCTGGTAGCTACATATTGCAAGCGGCGCCCACAGGAGAACTGACCCTTGCGCCTACGACTGTAAGCACGGTTCAACTGGACGGTTTCAATCAGGAGATCGCCGGGGATGTGGGCTACAAAGCTCAAAACAGCCGGATTGGGACCAAAACCAGCACGCCACTGTCGGAAACACCGCGGTCGGTATCGGTCGTCACCGGTCAGCGCATCAAGGACCAGAAGTCCCAGTCCCTTACCGAAGTACTGGGCTACGTGCCGGGTATTTTCGCCCCGCCCTTCGCTGCCGGCGATAGTCTGGCCGGTGACCTGTTCTTCATTCGCGGTTTCAACGCCACAGACTATGGCTACGGCCTGCTGCGTGATGGACTACGTGTTCAGGGCAATCGGTACGACACCACCAGTGAGCCTTATGGCCTGGAGCGGGTCGAAATATTCCGTGGGCCTTCGTCGCTGCTCTACGGTGAAAATGCCCCCGGTGGCTTGGTAAACCTGGTCAGTAAACATCCAACCGCCACGCCGCAAGGCGAGGTACAACTGGGCTATGGTTCGAATAACCGCCGTCAGGTGGGTGTAGATATCTCCGGTCCGCTCAACGACAGCGGCGACATCCTTGGACGCGTGGTGATGCTGGGGCGCAAGTCTGATACCCAGACTGATCATGTGCCGGATGATCGCCTCTACGTTGCTCCCTCCCTGACCCTGAATTTCGACGACTACAACACCCTCACCCTGCTCGCCAGCTACCAGAAGGATCACACCAACCTGGAACTCGGCCTACCAGCTGCCGGCACGTTACTGACGAATCCCAACGGTAAGTTGTCCAAGCACACCATGCTCGGGAATCCAGACTGGAACACCTTCGAACGTGAAGCCTGGAGCACGGGGTATGAGCTCGCTCATAGCTTCAATGACGACTGGCAGTTCCGCCAGAACTCGCGCTACATGCAGTCGCGTATCAACCGTCACGAAACCTGGCCGGGCCAATTGAACAACGGCGGTTTCGGGACTCGGCTGAACATGAACGCTTACGATCGCTACAACAAGTCGATGGTTTATTCCTTGGATAACCAGCTGGAAGGCAAATTTCAGGTCGGCGGGCTGGAAAATACCCTGCTGTTCGGCGCCAGCTACGACCGCACTTCTTTCAATCAAGATTGGAATGCCGGGTTCGCCGGCACCATCGATGTGTATAACCCTGTTTACTTGCGCGACCCGACCACGCCTCTGGCAGTACAGAACACGTTGCTCGAACAGCAGATGAAAGGGGTTTATGCACAGCTGCAGAGCAAGTATGACCGCTGGTTATTCCTGTTGGGTGGCCGTCAGGACTGGGTCGAGAGTGATTTCCGCGACAAGGTCAACAAGGCCAGCGATACCGGCTCTAAAGATCGCAAGTTCACCTATCAAGGCGGGGTGATGTACCAGTTCGACAACGGCCTGACACCGTATGTGAGCTATTCCACTGCATTCGTGCCGGTACAGCAGATTTCCAACGCCGGTTCACCCTTGAAGCCGATTACCAGCAGCCAATACGAAGTAGGCGTGAAGTACGAACCGATCGGCTGGGATACGGCAATGACTGTGTCGGTGTATGACTTGCGCAAGGAAGATGACACCTACCTCGACGCCACCACTAACAGCTACCGCCAAGTAGGCGAAAGTCGGTCCAAGGGCGTTGAAGTCGAGGTCAACAGCAACGTCACGCCTAACCTGAATTTAACGGCGGCCTACACCTATACTGACGCTCGAATCACTAAGGACTCCGCTACTTCTCTGGTCGAAGGGCACCAACTGACCGGGGTGCCGCGGAATCAGGCGTCTGTATGGGGCAAATACCGATTCCTCGACAGTCAGCTCAAGGGGTTGTCCCTGGGGGCGGGCGTGCGTTATTTCGACAGTACCTTTTCCTACACCGCGCCCACGCTGTACGGAAAATTGGACGCGGGAAGCGTCACCTTGGTGGATGCATCCGTTGGCTTTCAGTTCGACAAAAACTGGTCGGTTGATGTGAATGCCAAGAACCTGTTCGACAAGGAATATGTATCCGGTTGCAACGATGCAGGGCGTTGTTACTGGGGTGACAGCCGTACCTTGCTCGGTACGGTGTCCTACAACTGGTAAACCATTGTGGATAACGTTGCTATTTACCGATGCAGAAGCTGGAAAAGATCCGTCCCAACAAATCATCGGAGCTGAAGGCGCCGGTGATTTCCCCCAGCAGCTGCTGTGCCTGACGTAGATCCTCGGCCAGCAGCTCCCCTGCCCCCGCCAAGGTCAGCTGCGCGCGTCCGTGCTCAAGGGCCGCACTGGCATGACGCAGTGCCTCCAGGTGCCTGCGACGCGCACTGAAACTGCTTTCCGAGGTCTGCTCGTAACCCATGCAGGCCTTGAGATGGTCGCGCAGCAATTCCAGGCCATTACCCGCCGACTTGGCGCTCAGGCTGATCGTGACGTGGCCATCCTCACCCATTTCAAGCGCGATGGCTTCGCCTGTCAGGTCAGCCTTGTTGCGGATCAAGGTGACGTTAGCCGGGTCAGGTCGTTGTTCAAGAAACTCCGGCCAAAGGGCAAAAGGATCCGCAGCCTCAGGCGCAGTGGCATCAACCACCAGTAATACGCGGTCTGCTTCACTGATGGCTTTGAGGGCGCGCTCTACGCCGATCTTTTCCACCTGGTCATCGGTATCGCGCAAGCCTGCGGTATCAACCACGTGCAGCGGCATGCCGTCGATGTGGATATGTTCGCGCAGGATGTCCCGGGTGGTGCCGGCAATCTCGGTGACGATGGCAGCCTCACGTCCGGCCAAGGCATTTAGAAGGCTGGACTTACCCGCGTTGGGGCGACCGGCAATGACCACCGTCATGCCATCGCGCAGCAAGGCGCCTTGCCCCGCTTCACGCAGCACTGTGGATAACTCCTCGCGGACTTTATCCAACATTGCCAATACGTGGCCATCGGCGAGGAAGTCGATCTCTTCCTCAGGAAAATCAATCGCCGCCTCTACGTAGATGCGCAGGCTGATCAATTGCTCGGTCAAGTTATGCACACGCAGGGAAAATGCCCCCTGCAGCGAACGCAACGCATTGCGTGCGGCCTGTGCGGAACTCGCTTCGATCAGGTCCGCGATAGCTTCGGCCTGGGTCAGATCGAGCTTGTCATTCAAGAACGCGCGTTCACTGAACTCACCCGGCCGGGCGAGACGGCAGCCTAATTGCAGGCAACGCTGCAGCAGCATATCCAGGACTACAGGACCACCGTGGCCTTGCAGTTCCAGGACATCCTCACCGGTGAAAGAGTTAGGTCCAGGGAAATAGAGGGCCAGGCCCTCATCCAATACGCTGTGGTCTGCATCCAGAAACGGGCCGTAATGGGCATACCGCGGTTTCAATTCCCGGCCGCTGATGGCCTTGGCTGCCATGCCGGCGAGGGGCCCGGAAATTCGAACGATACCCACACCGCCTCGACCTTGAGCGGTTGCGACAGCAGCGATGGTTTCACGAGGAGCGCTCATCAGCAGGTTCCAGAACAAAAGTGACGGAAAGCAAAACGCCCCACTAGGGGGCGTCTTGAGTGGTTATCCACAGAGTAAATTACGCCTCGGCTTTTTTGGTAGCCGCTTCGATTTTACGTGTGATGTACCACTGTTGAGAGATCGACAACACGTTGTTGACCACCCAGTACAGAACCAGACCAGCTGGGAACCACAGGAAGAAGAAGGTGAAGATGATTGGCATCATTTTCATCACTTTAGCCTGCATCGGATCCGGCGGTGTTGGGTTCAGACGCTGCTGGATGAACATGGTCGCGCCCATGATGATCGGCAGGATAAAGAATGGGTCCTTGATCGACAGATCAGTTATCCACAGCATGAACGGTGCCTGGCGCATTTCCACGCTTTCCAGGAGTACCCAGTACAGCGAGAGGAACACCGGCATCTGCACCAGAATAGGCAAGCATCCACCCAACGGGTTGATCTTCTCTTTCTTGTACAGCTCCATCATGGCCTGCGACATTTTCTGCCGATCATCACCATGCTGCTCTTTCAACGCGGCCAGTTTCGGAGCCACGGCACGCATGCGAGCCATCGACTTGTAGCTGGCAGCCGACAGTGGGAAGAAGATCCCCTTAATCAGCATGGTCAGGAATATGATCGAGAAGCCCCAGTTACCCACAATGCTGTGGATATGTTGCAGCAGCCAGAAGATAGGCTGGGCAATGAACCACAGAATGCCGTAATCCACAGTCAGTTCCAGACCTGGGGACAACTCTTTCAGCACGGCCTGGCTTTTCGGGCCGGCGTACAGGGTAGCGCTGGTTTCAGCCTTGGCACCTGGAGCGACGGTCAACGCCGGGCCAGTAAAGCCAATGATGTAGTTACCTTGGCTGTCTTTACGGGTTTGAACCAGGTTGGCTTCACCCTTGTTCGGGATCCAGGCGGTCACGAAGTAGTGTTGCAACCAGGCAACCCAGCCGCCTTGGACGGTTTCTTTCAGCGCGCCTTTGTCGATATCTTTCATCGACACTTTTTTGTACGGCTCGTTACTTGTCCACAGGGCTGCGCCCAAGTAGGTAGCGGTACCAGTAGCGGTGCTGGAAGAAGGATCGGAGCTGCCATCACGCTTGAGTTGGGCAAACAGATTGCCGCTCCAAGGTTTTTCGCTGGTGTTGTCGATCAGGTAAGTGACCTTCAGGTCGTACAAACCGCGAGTGAAGCTGAAACGCTTGATGTAGTTGACGCCGTCGAGGCTGAATTTCAGGTCGACGTTCAACTGGTTTTGGCCATCCGCCAGTTGATAAACCTTCTTTTCGGTCGAATAAACCGGACGACCGGTAGCGCGGGCATCCGGACCATTAGTGCCGGTCAGACCGCTTTGCGCCAGATAAGTACGTTCACCACCGTTATCGAACAGTTGGAACGGTACATCCGGATGGTCTTGGCGACGTGGATACAGCGGCAGTTTCAACTGCGCGATATCACCACCTTGTGGGTCGATAGCCAAGTCGAGCACATCCGTTTTCACGAGGATGAGGTCTTTATTGGTGACCACTGGCGTTTCTAAAGGGGCGCTTGTCTCGCCATTCGCGCTGGGAACATCTGCACTCGCGGACGCATTGGTACCCAGCGGGGTGTCCGGAATAGCCGGCGCAGCCTGATTGGTAGCAACATTCTGAGTCGGCAGGGCAGCTTGGCCATAATCCTGGTTCCACTTAAGAACCATGACGTAGGACACGATTGCCAGGGCGACGATCAGGATCGTGCGTTTAATATCCATGATTACTCGGCCATCGAAGAAGAACGGGAGGTAGGGATAGGTGGAACCGGGTCATAACCACCGGGATTCCACGGATGACAGCGACCTAAACGACGAAAGGTCAGCCAGCCACCGCGCAGAAGACCATGATTTTCTATGGCTTCTAACGCGTAGCAGGAACAACTGGGGTAGAAACGACAGTGACTGGCCATCAGAGGACTAATGGCATAGCGATAAAACTGGATCGGAACGAGTGCCAGTTTACGCATTGGTACTGTCTACCCCTACAGTTTCGGTGCTGACTGCTGGTGCTGGTTTGTTGGTACGCGCCAGACGTTTCCAGAGCTTGCCGAAATGCTGAATCAATTCGGGGTTTTCTACATCCCCCAAGCCTTTGCGCGCGACGATAACAATATCCCAACCAACCAGAGTGTCCTGGTGGAGGCGAAACGATTCGCGCATCAGACGCTTGAGGCGATTGCGCTCAACGGAGAGCTTTACGCTCTTCTTGCCAATCACCAACCCGAGACGGGGGTGATCAAGATCGTTGTTACGCGCAAGGAGCAGGAGATTTTTCCCCGGAACCTTGCCGGTGGGGGAGTCAAAGACTGCCTTGAAGTGCCGGGGTGTTAGCAGACGCTTTTCCCGACTGAAGTCCTGACTCACCACCAGTACCGGATTATCAAACTGCCAGACGCGCACGACCTTTGGCGCGGCGACGCGACAGGACAGCACGGCCGTTCTTGGTAGCCATGCGAGCACGGAAGCCGTGAGTACGGGCGCGTTTGATGGTGCTTGGTTGGAAAGTACGTTTCATGGCGTTGTTACCTGGTTCGTCCACAACGGGCCGGAATGGCCCCCGTTTTAAGAGACCGGCGATTCTAGAGAAAGCAAGCCTCTAGGTCAATTTCCAACCAGCTTTTCCTTCAATTAGATCTCTATCGGGTAAAACCCCCTTTTTTATCCGCCTGGCTTCCATGAGCAATGTCATAGATATAAAAATAAAGAAGGAAGTTATTTAAAGCTTTTCTGTAAAGCTTATAAAAGCTAGGCAGGCCATCCTCTGTGGATAACTGCCTTGAGGCCATATTCCACTTGATGTACAGAGGATGACAACATGGGGGAGAAGCGGTGCTCTGCCTGTGCTGCGCTGTCGGATAAGCTGTGTGTGGAATGGCATGTTATCCACAGCCCAGTTACCCACAGACTTTCACCCCCACTTGTACAACGAGCTCAGGGCCGCTTATCCACAGACCTTATGCACAGACCACTGGTCGGCTTTTTCCGGGATAAGACATTGATTTTGGGTGCCCTGTGGGCAACCTACATGTGGATAAGTGGGCGGCTCGCCGCTACAATGGCGGCTGTTTTTGCCTCACCGGCTTTCAACTTAGGGGATATCCGTGTCAGTGGAACTTTGGCAGCAGTGCGTGGAGCTTTTGCGCGATGAGCTGCCTGCCCAGCAATTCAACACCTGGATCCGTCCGCTACAGGTCGAAGCCGAAGGCGACGAGTTGCGTGTCTACGCACCTAATCGTTTTGTTCTCGACTGGGTCAACGAGAAGTACCTGAGCCGCGTTCTCGAATTGCTCGACGAACACGGCAATGGCCTTGCGCCTGTGCTCTCCTTATTAATAGGCAGCAAACGCAGCTCGGCGCCTCGCGCTGCGCCGAATGCGCCATTGGCGGCGAGCGCTTCTCAAGCTCAGGCCGCAGCGGCACCTGTTAATAACTCGCCTGCTCCCGTTGCCCAGACGCCTTCCAAATCGGCGTCACAGAAAAACGCACCTATTAATGAAGAGCCGTCTCGCGACAGCTTTGACCCCATGGCTGGTGCCAGCTCGCAGCAGGCACCGATTCGCGCCGAACAGCGCACCGTACAGGTCGAAGGCGCGCTCAAGCACACCAGCTACTTGAACCGCACCTTTACCTTCGAGAATTTCGTCGAAGGTAAATCTAACCAGCTGGCTCGCGCCGCGGCCTGGCAAGTGGCGGATAACCCCAAGCATGGTTACAACCCGCTCTTCCTTTATGGTGGCGTGGGCTTGGGTAAAACTCACTTGATGCACGCTGTGGGTAACCACCTATTAAAGAAGAACCCGAATGCCAAGGTCGTTTACCTGCACTCGGAGCGCTTCGTAGCGGACATGGTTAAGGCCTTGCAGCTCAATGCCATCAACGAGTTCAAGCGGTTCTACCGTTCCGTTGACGCCTTGCTGATCGATGACATTCAGTTCTTTGCTCGTAAGGAACGTTCACAGGAAGAGTTTTTCCATACCTTCAACGCCCTGCTCGAAGGCGGCCAACAGGTCATCTTGACCAGTGACCGTTATCCGAAGGAAATCGAAGGCCTGGAAGAACGCTTGAAGTCGCGCTTTGGCTGGGGCCTCACCGTTGCGGTAGAGCCGCCGGAGCTGGAAACCCGCGTTGCGATCCTGATGAAAAAAGCCGATCAGGCAAAAGTCGATCTGCCACACGACGCTGCTTTCTTTATCGCACAGCGCATTCGTTCCAACGTGCGTGAACTCGAAGGCGCGCTCAAGCGAGTCATCGCACACTCGCATTTCATGGGGCGCGACATCACCATCGAGCTGATTCGCGAATCCTTGAAAGACTTGCTGGCACTGCAGGACAAACTGGTGAGTGTGGATAACATCCAGCGCACCGTGGCCGAGTACTACAAGATCAAGATTTCCGACCTGCTGTCCAAGCGCCGTTCTCGCTCGGTGGCTCGTCCGCGACAAGTGGCCATGGCCCTCTCCAAGGAGTTGACCAACCATAGCCTGCCGGAAATCGGCGATGTGTTTGGTGGTCGCGACCACACCACAGTCTTGCACGCATGCCGCAAGATCAACGAACTTAAGGAATCCGACGCGGATATTCGCGAGGACTACAAGAACCTGCTGCGTACACTGACCACTTGATGACACCAGCGCAGCTTATTAAGGCAAGGGACTAGACCATGCATTTCACCATTCAACGCGAAGCCCTGTTGAAACCCCTGCAACTGGTCGCAGGCGTCGTCGAGCGCCGACAGACCTTGCCGGTGCTCTCCAACGTATTGCTGGTTGTCGAAGGCCAGCAGTTGTCCCTGACTGGTACCGACCTGGAAGTCGAATTGGTTGGCCGCGTGCAGCTGGAAGAGCCTGCAGAGCCTGGCGAGATTACTGTGCCAGCGCGTAAGCTGATGGACATCTGCAAGAGCCTGCCGAACGACGCGCTGATCGACATTAAGGTTGATGAGCAGAAGTTGGTGGTCAAGGCAGGTCGCAGTCGTTTCACGCTGTCCACTTTGCCGGCCAATGATTTCCCGACTGTGGAGGAAGGCCCAGGCTCACTGACCTGCAGCCTTGAGCAAAGTAAACTGCGCCGTCTTATCGAACGCACCAGCTTCGCCATGGCCCAGCAGGACGTGCGTTACTACCTCAACGGCATGCTGCTGGAAGTGTCGGAAGGCATCATCCGCGCCGTGGCTACCGACGGTCACCGTCTGGCAATGTGCTCGATGCGCGCCGATATCGGCCAACCTGATCGTCACCAGGTGATCGTTCCGCGTAAGGGGATTCTCGAACTGGCGCGCCTGCTCACCGAGCCGGATGGCAATGTCAGCATCGTACTGGGTCAGCACCATATCCGCGCGACCACCGGCGAATTCACGTTCACGTCCAAGCTGGTCGACGGCAAATTCCCGGATTACGAGCGTGTGCTGCCTAAAGGTGGTGACAAGTTGGTAATCGGTGACCGTCAGGCCCTGCGTGAAGCGTTCAGCCGTACCGCGATTCTGTCCAACGAAAAGTACCGTGGTATTCGTCTGCAATTGGCCAACGGTCAGTTAAAAATTCAGGCCAATAACCCGGAGCAGGAAGAAGCGGAAGAAGAAGTCGGCGTTGAATACAACGGTGGTTCCCTGGAAATCGGCTTCAACGTGAGCTACTTGCTCGACGTGTTGGGTGTGATGACCACCGAACAGGTTCGCCTGATCCTGTCTGACTCCAACAGCAGCGCTCTGGTGCAGGAATCCGACAACGACGACTCGGCTTATGTTGTTATGCCGATGCGCCTGTAATCATGCTCAGCAGAAGCTAGATGTCCCTTAGTCGCGTCTCGGTCACCGCGGTGCGCAATTTGCACCCGGTGACCTTCTCCCCCTCCCCCCGCATCAACATCCTCCACGGCGCCAACGGTAGTGGCAAAACCAGCGTGCTGGAAGCCATCCACCTACTAGGGCTTGCCCGTTCCTTTCGCAGTGCCCGCTTGTTGCCGGTGATTCAGTACGAACAACTGGCCTGCACGGTCTTTGGCCAAGTCGAACTGGCAGAAGGAGGCCACAGCAGCCTGGGGATTTCTCGTGATCGCGGCGGTGAGTTCCAGATTCGCATCGACGGGCAAAATGCTCGCAGTGCTGCGCAACTGGCAGAGATCCTGCCATTGCAACTGATCAACCCTGACAGCTTCCGATTACTGGAAGGTGCGCCGAAAATCCGCAGGCAGTTCCTCGACTGGGGAGTGTTCCACGTGGAACCACGATTCATGGCCACATGGCAGCGCCTGCAGAAGGCCCTGCGGCAGCGGAACTCGTGGCTGCGGCATGGTACACTTGACGCCGCTTCGCAAGCGGCCTGGGACCGTGAATTGTGCCTGGCCAGCGATGAAATAGATGAATACCGCCGCGCCTATATCAAAGCCTTGAAACCAGTCTTTGAGCAGACCTTGAGTGAGTTGTTGGATCTCGAGGGGCTGACGCTGAGTTACTACCGTGGTTGGGATAAAGAGCGTGAGCTGAGTGCAGTGCTCGCGACTTCCCTGCAACGGGATCAGCAAATTGGCCATACCCAGGCCGGACCCCAACGGGCTGATTTGCGTCTTAGATTAGGCGCACACAATGCTGCGGACATCTTGTCCCGTGGCCAGCAGAAGTTGGTGGTGTGTGCACTGCGTATCGCCCAGGGGCATCTGGTTAGCCAAGCCCGACGTGGTCAGTGTATTTATCTGGTGGATGACTTGCCGTCTGAACTCGACGAGCAACATCGCCGTGCGTTATGCCGCTTGTTGGAAGAATTACGCTGCCAGGTTTTTATCACCTGTGTAGACCACGAATTATTGAGGGAAGGCTGGCAGACGGAAACGCCAGTCGCTTTGTTCCACGTGGAACAAGGCCGTATCACCCAGACCCACGACCATCGGGAGTGAAGGCATGAGCGAAGAAAACACGTACGACTCGACCAGCATTAAAGTGCTGAAAGGTTTGGATGCCGTACGCAAACGTCCCGGTATGTACATTGGCGACACTGATGACGGTAGCGGTCTGCACCACATGGTGTTCGAGGTGGTCGACAACTCCATCGACGAAGCTTTGGCCGGTCACTGCGACGACATCAGCATCATCATCCACCCGGACGAATCCATCACCGTGCGCGACAACGGTCGTGGCATTCCGGTAGATGTGCACAAAGAAGAAGGTGTTTCGGCAGCAGAGGTCATCATGACCGTGCTCCACGCCGGCGGTAAGTTCGACGATAACTCCTATAAAGTATCTGGCGGTTTGCACGGTGTGGGTGTATCGGTAGTGAATGCTCTGTCCGAAGAGCTGATCCTGACCGTTCGCCGTAGCGGAAAGATCTGGGAACAGACCTACGTCCACGGTGTTCCACAGGAGCCGATGAAAATCGTTGGCGACAGTGAAACCACCGGTACTCAGATTCATTTCAAGCCGTCCGATGAAACATTCAAGAATATCCACTTCAGCTGGGACATTCTGGCCAAGCGTATTCGCGAACTCTCCTTCCTCAACTCCGGTGTGGGTATCGTCCTTAAGGACGAGCGCAGCGGCAAGGAAGAGCTGTTCAAGTACGAAGGTGGTCTGCGTGCATTCGTTGAATACCTGAACACCAACAAGACTGCGGTCAACCAGGTGTTTCACTTCAACATCCAGCGCGATGACGGCATCGGCGTGGAAATCGCCCTGCAGTGGAACGACAGCTTCAACGAGAACCTGTTGTGCTTCACCAACAACATTCCCCAGCGCGATGGCGGCACTCACTTGGTGGGTTTCCGTTCCGCGCTGACGCGTAACCTGAACACCTACATCGAAGCCGAAGGCCTGGCGAAGAAGCATAAAGTTGCCACCACCGGTGACGATGCGCGTGAAGGTCTGACCGCGATTATCTCGGTGAAAGTGCCGGATCCTAAGTTTAGTTCCCAGACCAAAGATAAGCTGGTGTCTTCCGAAGTAAAGACAGCCGTTGAACAGGAAATGGGTAAATACTTCTCGGACTTCCTGCTGGAGAATCCGAACGAAGCCAAGCTGGTCGTCGGTAAGATGATCGATGCTGCGCGTGCGCGTGAAGCCGCGCGTAAGGCTCGCGAGATGACCCGTCGTAAAGGCGCGTTGGATATTGCCGGCTTGCCGGGCAAACTGGCTGACTGCCAGGAAAAAGACCCTGCCCTCTCCGAACTGTACCTCGTGGAAGGTGACTCTGCTGGCGGTTCCGCCAAGCAGGGTCGTAACCGTCGCACCCAGGCCATCCTGCCGTTGAAGGGTAAGATCCTTAACGTAGAGAAAGCTCGCTTCGACAAGATGATTTCCTCCCAGGAAGTTGGCACCTTGATCACGGCGTTGGGCTGCGGTATCGGTCGCGACGAGTACAACATCGATAAGCTGCGCTATCACAACATCATCATCATGACCGATGCTGACGTCGACGGCTCTCACATCCGTACTCTGCTGCTGACTTTCTTCTTCCGTCAGTTGCCGGAGCTGATCGAGCGTGGCTACATCTACATCGCCCAGCCACCTTTGTACAAAGTGAAAAAGGGTAAGCAAGAGCAATACATCAAAGACGACGACGCCATGGAAGAGTACATGACGCAGTCGGCTCTGGAAGATGCGAGCCTGCACTTGAACGACGAAGCACCGGGTATTTCCGGTGAGGCGTTGGAGCGTCTGGTTAACGATTTCCGCATGGTGATGAAGACCCTCAAGCGGCTGTCGCGCCTATACCCACAGGAACTGACCGAACACTTCATCTATCTGCCGGCCGTGAGCCTGGAGCAGTTGGGCGATCATGCAGCGATGCAGGAGTGGCTGGCCCAGTACGAAGTACGTCTGCGCACTGTGGAGAAATCTGGCCTGGTGTACAAAGCCAGTCTGCGTGAAGACCGTGAACGTAACGTATGGCTGCCAGAGGTCGAACTGATCTCCCATGGTCTGTCGAACTACGTCACCTTCAACCGCGACTTCTTCGGCAGCAATGACTACAAAACTGTGGTCACCTTGGGCGCGCAACTCAGCACCCTGCTGGACGACGGCGCCTACATTCAGCGTGGCGAGCGTAAGAAAGCAGTCAAGGAGTTCAAAGAGGCCCTGGACTGGTTGATGGCAGAAAGCACCAAGCGCCACACCATCCAGCGATACAAAGGTTTGGGTGAGATGAACCCTGATCAATTGTGGGAAACCACCATGGACCCTGCTCAGCGTCGCATGCTGCGCGTGACCATCGAAGACGCCATTGGGGCAGACCAGATCTTCAACACCCTGATGGGTGATGCGGTCGAGCCTCGCCGTGACTTCATCGAGAGTAATGCTCTGGCAGTGTCTAACCTGGATTTCTGATCCAGGCGAGACCCGCAGAAAAAAGGCCAACGCTATGCGTTGGCCTTTTTTATTACGTGAAAATCAGTTTTTCTAAAATGCTCCACGTGGAACATCACCGTTTTCACCCATGGGAAGCTGTCGCCACACTCTCCAACCGGTACCCATACCCATAGATCGTCAACAGCTGCCAACCCCTGTCAGCGGTAAGCCCCAGCTTGTTACGCAACCGATAGATATGCGTATCCAAGGGTCTCGATGACACCATTTCTTCATGGGTCCAGAACCGCTCATAGAGGTACTCGCGGGACAGTGGCCGGGCCAGGTTGGCGAACAAGCAGCTCGCCAAGCGGTATTCCCGCTCGGTGAGGTTGATCGGTTTTCCCGCACGAGTGACGGTCAATTCGGCATCGTCAAAGGTCAGATCATTGAAGCTCTGTACTTCCTGGGTCGCCGGCTTCTGCAGGCCATGGCGACGTAGAACGGCGGTCACCCGAGCCTTCAGTTCATTGGGGCGAAAGGGTTTGCTGACGTAATCATCGGCGCCACTGTTCAACGCGGTGACGATATCGCTTTCAGCATCGCGGCTAGTGAGCATGATCACGGCGGGTGGGGACTCCATGTGTTCACGGGTCCAGCGCAGCAATGCGATGCCAGTGATATCGGGCAGTTGCCAGTCGAGTATCAGCAGGTCAAAGGTTTCCCGACGCAATTGGCGCAGCAGGTCTTCGCCACGCTCGAAGCAATGAAGGGTCCAGGGCTGTTCGGCGGTGCTGGGGATTTGTCGCAGTGTCTGTTCCACCCGTCTCAATTCAGCGGGTTCGTCATCCAGTATTGCGACACGCATGGGTGGGTCCTTTCTTCTCGAAGAGTACTGCAGCCGTAGTGAAGGCACGTACTGCACAGATGCCGGCCGTCGAATCTGAAGAATTGTGCGCAGATTCGTCGGCCCCTTGGATCTCTCGGTACGCTGGGATCAATAAGTGATTAACCCAGTTAAAGTCCTCGGTACCTACGTGGGAAAGATACCGGCTCCAAGCCTTAAGGAAAAGGATCAGCCGACGCGTGCGCTGTCGTAAACTCCTGTGCCCTGATAGTGGATGCCCTTTGGAATTCCCACCTTTACGAGTCCCAAGCAGTAAAACTTTTCCACCGCGTCAAAAATGAGCTTCACTGGGCGCTATATGCCACCTTCTACCGCATGCCAACAACAGGGACACGCTGATCAATGATGCTCTGGGGCAAGGCCGAAAAACGTCAACCCACCCATGCCCAACGGCTGTTCCACGGTCTGGTTCGTGAGTGGTTGTGGATCGGTTTGCTGTTGTTGCCGATCACAGCCTACCTCTCAATGAGTACTGGCCTGGCTTTGAACAACCCGCTGTATGACAGCCTTCGCCGTCTAACACCGCTGCCGGTGGATCCGCGTATCCTGCTGGTTACTATCGATGACGCCAGCCTGAAGAAGCTCGGCCAGTGGCCTTGGCCTCCTAGTTTGCACGCCGACCTGATCGATCGTCTGAGCGCTGCACAACCCGCCAGCATTCTGTTGGATGTAATCTTCAGCGATCCCGCCGATCCCCTCCAAGAAAAACGTTTGGCAGATGCGGTGTGCAACGCCGGCAACGTACTGTTGCCCTTGGGGCGTGACGACTCTGCCAGTTATAGCCCACCCAGAGTACAAATGCGGCCGCTGCTCAAATGTGCCAAGGGGGTTGGGCATATCAACGTGGAGGCTGACAGCGATGGCGTGGTGCGCAGCCTTTATTTACGTGAGGGCCCACCCAATGCGACGGCACCTCAGTTGGCGTGGTTGGCGTTCACGATGAGCGGCCAGCCTTCAGAGATGCCAGGTGAGCCTGTGGATTCGAATTCCCAGGATTGGCATCGAGAGTATGCAGTTCGCATCCCGTATATCGCCCCCGACAGCCATTTTCCAAGCGTGTCTTATGTCAGCGTATTACGTGGCGAAGTCTCCCCCGAGCGGCTGCGCAATCGCCTGATTCTGGTAGGAGCGCCAGCATCGGGAATGGGCGATCGCTATGTCACGCCGCTCTCACCCATGGTGGGAACCACGGCGGGCGTGGAGATTCAGGCCAACGTGCTCAATGGATTGCTGCAAGGTCGCAGCATTGTGGACTTGCCCGACTGGGTGGCAGCCCTGATGGCAACATCCCTGGTGGCGGCACTACTGGGGCTGCTGCTCTACCGCCCACGCTTTGCGCTGTGGATGACCCTTGGTTGTATGTTCACGGCTTTGCTCGGCTCATTTGCCCTATTGCGTATCGGCTACTGGTGGTCGCCTGCGGCCTGCCTGATCGGATTGCTGCTCAGCTACCTGATCTGGAACTGGCGACGTCTCAGCGTAATCCTGGCGTACTTTGGCTGGGAGTTGGCCCGATTGGATGACGAACCCAAAGTTCTGCCCGAGCGCCGACGTGCGCCTGCCAGCAAAGGTGATGTGTTGCAGGGGCGCATCTTTGCCCTAGAGCAAGCGGTAAGCCGTACAAGGGACACACGACGCTTTATGGCCGATGGACTGGAGTGCCTGCCGGTGGCGACGCTGATCACAGACACACAAGGCAATATCCTGCTGGCCAATCGCATTGCCCGCGACGTGTTCGGCAGCGATCTGGTCAACCAAAACCTATTGGACCAATTGGTTGATCTGGGTTATCCACCCCTGCACAACGGCGTGCGCCCTGCCCTTTCGGCGTTGGAGCTTGTTGAGTTCCGTGATATTCACCAACGCAGCCTGCGCATGGAGCTTGCTCCTTTACTACCTGCCGAAGGGGATGTGGCGCTGGGTTGGTTGCTAAGCCTCACAGACCTGAGCAAAGAGCGCGAGGCCCAGCAGCACCGGGAAACCATGCTGCGTTTCCTTTCCCATGATCTGCGTGCACCGCACTCGGCGATCCTCGCGCTGCTCGACGTGCACAACGCCGAGTCGCCAGTATTTTCTCAGATTGAGCAGCAAGTACGCCGAGCCTTGAGCCTGACTGAATCCTTCGTCCAGTTGGCGAAAGCGGAGGCCGATGGTTACCACTTCCAACCGACGCTGTTTGCCATGCTGGTAATGGATGCTTTTGACCAGGTAGCACTGATCGCCCAGCTCAAAGGTATTCACCTGGTCCACGATCTTGAAGAGGCGGATGAAGGGATGGTGTCAGCCGATCAGTCCCTACTCACTCGCGCGTTATTCAATGTGCTGGAGAACGCGATCAAGTACTCGCCATCCGGCACCACCGTCCGGTTGAGACACAGCAGCGAACAAGGTTGGTTGGAATGCCTTATCAGCGACCAGGGCCCCGGGATAGCCTCCAAGGATTTACCGGAGCTGTTCAGCCAGTACAAACGCTTTGATTCAGCCCAAGGCAGCGAAGGGTTGGGGCTAGGGCTCACCATGGTCAAGGCAGTCGTGGAGCGCCATGGAGGACGTATCGAATGTGAAAGCACTCTAGGCAAAGGCACCACATTCAGACTGCAATTGCCCTTGCTGGAAGACTGTTAAAACGTCCTTTTCTGCTGTGCATAAAAAACCGGTCACAAGGACCGGTTTTTTATGCGGAAAAAACTTATGCACGTTTTTCGAGATTTTATCGGCTCTGGAAATATGTAAGTAAATCAGCTTCTTATGACTCAAAAAAGCTGATTCGCCAACAAACCGTACACAGGTTATCCACAGATCCTCATATCCCCGGAGTATCCACAACAACTGGCTCCGGCGGTAGAGAACCCATGGCCCGCTGCTGTGCCTCATTCCACGCCTGGGCGCGCTCATTCAGCGCTGCAATTGCGCGTGGGCCTTCGCCTTCTGCGTACATTGGCTTGCCAATCACCACCGTGATGGTGCCCTCGCGTTTTGCCCAACCGGTCTTCGGCCAGAACCTGCCGGCGTTATGTGCAATCGGCAACACTGGCAGGTTGGCGTTGACCGCCAATGCTGTACCGCCACGGGAGAACTTGCCTACGGTCCCGAAGGGGACTCGTGTTCCTTCCGGAAAGATCAGCACCCACACGCCGTCTTTGAGCAGCTCATCGCCCTTCTTGGCGACATGCTTGAGCGCTGCCTTGGGGTTGTCACGGTCGATAGCAATCGGGCGCAACATAGCCATGGCCCAGCCGAAGAACGGCACGTACAGCAGCTCACGCTTGAGCACCTGACTCAATGGCGAGAAGTAAGCCGAGAGAAAGAAGGTCTCCCAGGTGCTCTGGTGATTCGACAAAATCACGCACGGCTGGTCCGGTACGTTTTCCGCGCCCTTGACCTCGAAACGAATGTTCAGGAACACCTTGGTCAGCCACAACGCGCAGCGGCACCAATAGACGTTGATAAAGCGATAGCGCGCCTTGAACGGCAGGAACGGCGCAATAAAAAAGCTCAGGGTGCACCAGAGAAACGAACTGGTGCCCAGCAGCAGGTAAAAGAAAAAGGTTCTGATGGCCTGCAAAATCGACATGGCGGCATTTACCGTTGCGGGACAGGGCCCGCCTGTTAAAAGCGCACTCCCGAACAGTCCTTGGTCAGGAAGTCGAGGGCGGCTAGTTGTTGATAAGTTCTGCGGCAACCGCCGCCAGATCGTCAAAAATCAAGGTGCCTACCGGCAGGTTTTTCGCCTGGGTCTTTTCGCCTTTCCCGGTCTTTACCAAAACTGGCTGAGAGTCGACGGCTTTGGCCGCCTCCAGGTCACCGAGGCTGTCCCCGACGAACCATATCCCAGCCAAGGGCACCTTGTAATGTTCTGCAATGGTTTTCAACATGCCAGGTTTGGGTTTGCGGCAATCGCAGCCCTCATCCGGCCCGTGAGGGCAGTAAACCACCAGCCCCACCTCACCGCCCTGCTCCGCCACCAGCGTGCGCAAGCGCGCGTGCATGGCGTCCAGGGTAGCGATGTCGTAATAGCCACGGGCAATGCCGGACTGGTTGGTGGCGATGGCCACCGTCCAGCCGGCTTTGCTCAACTGCGCGATGGCCTCGATCGAACCGGGCAGTGGAATCCATTCCGCCACCGACTTGATGTAAGCGTCGGAGTCGTAGTTGATCACCCCGTCCCGATCGAGAATCAGCAGTTTCAACATGGTCAGCTCAGTGTCGAAATGTCAGCGATGTTGACGAACAAGCCGCGCAGACGCGCCAGCATGGCGTAACGGTTTTTCCTCACGCCGGCATCTTCGGCATTGATCATCACGGCTTCGAAGAACGCATCCACCGGCTCACGCAGGGTGGCCAGGCGCGCCAGCGCTTCGGCGTAGTTACGCTCGGCGATCAGCGGCTTGACGGCGTTTTCTGCCTTGGCGATGGCCGAATTCAGCGAGAACTCTTTGGCATCGGCAAACAGGCCAGGGTCGACGTCGCCATTGCCCAGGCCTTCGGCCTTGCTCAGCAGGTTCGACACACGCTTGTTCACAGCGGCCAGGGCATCGGCTTCCGGCAACTTACGGAAGGCCTGTACGGCTTGTACGCGCTGATCGAAGTCCAGCGCCGAACCCGGCTGCAGGGCGCGAACCGACAGGTAGACGGAAACGTCCACGCCTTCGTCTTCGTAACGCGCACGCAGGCGGTCGAACACGAACTCCAGCACTTGCTCGGCCAGACCCGCTTGCTTGACCTTGGTACCGAACTGACCCACCGCGAACACGATGGCCTGTGTCAGGTCCAGGTCGAGTTTTTTGTCGATCAGGATACGCAGCACGCCCAATGCCGCACGGCGCAGGGCGTACGGGTCTTTGCTACCGGTAGGCAGCATGCCGATACCGAAGATGCCCACCAGGGTATCCAGCTTGTCGGCGATGGCCACGGCCGCACCGGTCAAGGTAGTTGGCAGTTCTGCACCAGCACCGCGTGGCATGTACTGCTCGTTCAGCGCCAGGGCGACGTCTTCGGCCTCGCCATCGTTGAGGGCGTAGTAATAGCCGGCAACACCTTGCATCTCTGGGAATTCGCCGACCATCTCGGTCGCCAGGTCGCACTTGGACAGCAAACCAGCGCGGGCGGCCGAGGCCGCATCGCCGCCGATGCGTGGTGCGATGTAGGCAGCGAGTTTGGAAACACGCACAGCCTTGTCGTAGACGCTACCGAGTTTTTCCTGGAACACCACGTTTTGCAGGCGCAGGTTGAAGTCTTCGAGCTTCTGCTTCTTGTCTTGCTTGAAGAAGAACTCAGCGTCAGTCAGTCGCGGGCGAACGACTTTCTCGTTACCGGCGATGATCTGCTGCGGGTCTTTGCTTTCAATGTTGGCTACGGTGATAAAGCGCGGCAGCAACTTACCGTCCACGTCCAGCAGGCAGAAGTACTTCTGGTTGTCCTGCATGGTGGTGATCAGTGCTTCTTGCGGCACATCGAGGAAGCGCTCTTCGAACGAGCACACCAGCGGCACAGGCCATTCAACCAGCGCGGTCACTTCGTCGAGCAGGCTTGGCGGCACGATGGCGGTGCCTTCCTGCAGGCGGGCCAGTTCTTCGGTGCGCTTGCTGATCAGCTCGCGACGCTCGTTGGCGTCGGCCAGCACATAGGCTGCACGCAGATCGGCGGCATAGTTCGCCGGCGAGGTGATGCGTACGGCTTCTGGATGGTGGAAGCGGTGACCGCGGGAATCTCGGCCGGCCTTCTGGGCGAGGATGGTGCAGTCAATGACCTGGTCACCGAGCAGCATCACCAGCCATTGGGTTGGGCGGACGAATTCTTCTTTGCGTGCACCCCAGCGCATGCGCTTGGGGATCGGCAGGTCGTTCAGGGAGTCTTCAACGATGGTCGGCAGCAGGCTGGCAGTCGGCTTACCGGTGATGACTTGGCTGAAACGCAGTTTCGGACCGCTCTGGTCGATCTCGCTCAGTTCCACGCCACACTTCTTGGCAAAACCAAGGGCAGCCTGGGTCGGATTGCCTTCAGCGTCGAAAGCCGCCTGGCGCGGCGGGCCGTCGAGGTTAATGCTGCGGTCCGGTTGCTGGGTTTCCAGCGCGGTCAGCAACACGGCCAGGCGACGTGGCGCGGCGTAGACTTTCTTGGCTTCAAACTTCAGGCCAGCGCTTTGCAGGCCTTTTTCGATCCCGGCCAGGAACGCATCGGCCAGGGTGTTGAGTGCCTTCGGTGGCAGCTCTTCGGTGCCCAGTTCAACCAGGAAATCTTGAGCACTCATTGTGCAGCCTCCAGCTTAGCCAACACTTCATCACGCAGGTCCGGGGTTGCCATCGGGAAGCCCAGCTTGGCGCGAGCCAGCAGGTAGGCTTGGGCGACGGAACGCGCCAGGGTGCGTACACGCAGGATGTATTGCTGGCGCGCGGTTACCGAGATGGCACGGCGGGCGTCCAGCAGGTTGAAGGTATGGGACGCCTTCAACACCATTTCATAGCTTGGCAGCGGCAGCGGCTGATCGAGTTCGATCAGACGCTTGGCTTCGCTTTCGTAGAAGTCGAACAGTTCGAACAGCTTTTCGACGTTGGCGTGTTCGAAGTTGTAGGTGGATTGCTCCACTTCGTTCTGGTGGAACACATCGCCGTAAGTCACTTTGCCGAACGGGCCGTCAGCCCATACTAGGTCGTAGACCGAGTCCACGCCTTGCAGGTACATGGCCAGGCGCTCAAGGCCGTAGGTGATTTCGCCGGTCACCGGGTAGCACTCGATGCCACCGGCTTGCTGGAAGTAAGTGAACTGCGTTACTTCCATGCCGTTGAGCCAGACTTCCCAGCCCAAGCCCCAGGCGCCCAGGGTCGGCGACTCCCAGTTGTCTTCGACAAAGCGGATATCGTGGACCAGCGGATCCAGGCCAACATGCTTGAGCGAGCCCAGGTACAGTTCCTGGAAATTGTCCGGGTTCGGCTTCAATACCACCTGGAACTGGTAGTAGTGCTGCAGACGGTTCGGGTTTTCGCCGTAGCGGCCGTCAGTCGGGCGACGACTGGGCTGCACATAAGCGGCGTTCCAGGTTTCCGGGCCAATGGCCCGCAGGAAGGTAGCGGTGTGGAAAGTGCCGGCGCCTACTTCCATATCGTAGGGCTGAAGTACCACACAACCTTGCTCGGCCCAGTATTGCTGGAGGGCGAGGATCAAGTCTTGGAAGGTACGCACGGCTGGCGTAGGCTGGCTCACGAAATTCACCTGTTACTTGGGCTGCGATTTAAAGAGCGGGAGTATACCCGATTCGGCCGCGCCACCATCCCCTGGAGCCTTATGCCACGCTGCTTTTGGTGTTCTGAAGATCCGCTGTACATGGCATATCACGATCAGGAGTGGGGAACGCCGCTACGCGATGCGCAGGGTTTGTTCGAGTTGCTTTTACTCGAAGGGTTCCAGGCGGGCCTTTCCTGGATCACCGTTTTACGCAAACGCGAGCATTATCGAAAGGTCTTGTTCGGTTTTGATCCGCAGCGGTTGGCGCAATTGGGCGATGACGAGATCGAAGCGCTGATGCTCGACCCAGGTATCGTGCGCAACCGCCTCAAGCTCAACGCCACCCGGCGCAACGCTGCGGCTTGGCTGGCGCTGGAGGACCCGGTGGGGTTGCTCTGGTCGTTTGTCGGCGGGGTGCCCAAGGTCAACCATTTCAAGGACCGCAGCGAAGTGCCGGCGATTACGCCGGAGGCTGAAGCCATGAGCAAAGCACTCAAGAAAGCCGGTTTCACCTTTGTTGGCCCGACCATCTGTTACGCGTTCATGCAGGCCTCTGGCATGGTCATGGACCACACTCAGGACTGCGACCGTTACGCGGACTTGGTCAACGCCGGTTAGAATGCGCGCTTTGCGCACCACACACGATCAGGAGTGACCTGTGGAAAAGTTTAAAGGCGCCTTGCTGGTAGGCGCTCTTCGGTTGTTTGCCCTGCTGCCATGGCGCGCAGTGCAAGCCGTGGGTTCGGCCATCGGCTGGATCATGTGGAAAACCCCCAACCGATCCCGCGAAACGGTGCGGATCAACCTATCAAAATGCTTTCCGGACATGGACCCCGCCGCCCGGGAGCGCCTGGTCGGCCAAAGCCTGATGGACATCGGCAAGTCCCTGACTGAAAGCGCCTGCGCCTGGATCTGGCCGGCCCAGCGTTCCATCGACCTGGTGCGTGAAGTCGAAGGCCTGGAAGTGCTGCACGAAGCTCTGGCCTCGGGCAAAGGCGTAGTCGGCATCACCAGCCACCTGGGCAACTGGGAAGTGTTGAACCACTTTTACTGCAACCAGTGCAAACCGATCATTTTTTACCGCCCGCCCAAGCTCAAGGCAGTGGATGAGTTGCTGCGCAAACAGCGCGTGCAGTTGGGCAACCGTGTGGCGGCTTCTACTAAGGAAGGCATCCTCAGTGTGATCAAGGAAGTGCGTAAAGGTGGCCAAGTGGGTATTCCCGCTGACCCGGAGCCGGCGGAATCGGCGGGGATCTTCGTGCCGTTCTTTGCAACCCAGGCGCTCACCAGCAAGTTCGTGCCGAATATGCTCGCGGGCCATAAGGCGGTCGGTGTATTCCTGCATGCCCTGCGACTGCCGGATGGTTCGGGCTACAAAGTGATCCTGGAAGCTGCGCCGGAAGACATGTACAGCACAGACACAGCCACTTCTTGCGCGGCGATGAGCAAGGTCGTTGAGCGTTATGTCGGCGCCTACCCGAGCCAGTACATGTGGAGCATGAAGCGCTTCAAGAAACGCCCGCCGGGTGAAGAGCGGTGGTATTGACCCAAAGACAATACAAAACCAAATGTGGGAGGGGCGGTGCGACGATTCGACTTGCCCCTCCCACATTTTCGATCTGCTTAGCTTTGGCGGTCGAGTTTCTTCAGGAACACCGTCATCTCTTTTTCGGCCTGCTTGTCGCCATGGGCCTGGGCCGCTTCAGCGCCCTTCTCCCACGCCTGTCGCGCTGCGGAGTTATCACCCTGGCCTAACTGTGCCTTGCCCAACAACTTCCACGCCGCCGAATACTTCGGATCGAACTCGACGCATTTCTGCAAATGCTCCGCCGCTTTGGCGTTGTCCTTCAAATCCAGATAACCCTTGCCCAAGCCGAAGCGCAGCAGCGAATTATCCACACCCTTGGCGAGCATTTTTTCCAGGGATTCGAGCATGTCGGTCACTCCGGTTGATCAGAAAAAGCTCAATCCCACGTGGAACAACTTCTCCACATCGCGGATATGTTTTTTATCCACCAGGAACAGGATCACGTGGTCACCCGTGGCGATCATCGTATCGTCGTGGGCAATGATCACCTCTTCGTCACGAATGATCGCGCCAATGGTTGTGCCCGGCGGCAGGCCGATATCGCGGATGGCTTTGCCGATCACTTTGCTCGACTTCGAATCCCCATGGGCGATCGCCTCAATGGCTTCCGCCGCGCCGCGCCGCAGGGAGTGCACGCTGACGATATCGCCACGGCGTACGTGGGCCAGCAAGGTGCCGATGGTCGCCAGTTGCGGGCTGATGGCGATGTCGATATCGCCGCCCTGGATCAGGTCGACATAGGCCGGGTTGTTGATGATCGTCATCACCTTCTTCGCCCCCAGCCGCTTGGCCAGCAGCGACGACATGATGTTGGCTTCGTCATCGTTGGTCAGGGCCAGGAAGATGTCGGCGTCGGCGATGTTCTCTTCCATCAACAGGTCGCGGTCCGAGGCGCTGCCTTGCAGGACGACGGTGCTGTCGAGGGTGTCGGACAAATGCCGGCAGCGCGCCGGATTCATCTCGATGATCTTCACTTGGTAACGACTCTCGATGGCCTCGGCCAGCCGCTCGCCGATCTGGCCGCCGCCGGCGATAACGATGCGCTTGTAGTTCTCGTCGAGCCGGCGCATTTCGCTCATGACGGCGCGAATATTCGCTTTGGCCGCGATGAAAAACACCTCGTCGTCGGCTTCGATCACTGTATCGCCCTGCGGCAGGATCGGCCGGTCACGCCGAAAAATCGCCGCTACGCGGGTTTCCACATTGGGCATGTGTTCACGCAGTTGGCGCAGTTGTTGGCCGACCAGTGGACCGCCGTAATAGGCCTTCACTGCGACCAATTGGGCTTTGCCACCGGCGAAGTCGATCACCTGCAAGGCGCCCGGGATTTCGATCAGGCGCTTGATGTAGTGGGTCACCACTTGCTCAGGACTGATGAGCACATCTACAGGAATGGCGTCGTTATCAAACAGGCCGGCGCGGGTCAGGTAGGCGGCTTCGCGGACCCGGGCGATCTTGGTCGGGGTGTGGAACAGGGTATGGGCGACTTGGCAGGCGACCATATTGGTCTCGTCGCTGTTGGTCACCGCCACGAGCATGTCGGCATCGTCGGCACCGGCCTGACGCAGCACCGTAGGAAACGACGCACGACCTTGTACGGTGCGGATATCCAGGCGGTCGCCCAAGTCGCGCAGTCGTTCGCTATCGGTGTCGACCACGGTAATGTCGTTGGCTTCACTGGCCAAATGTTCGGCCAGTGTGCCGCCGACCTGCCCTGCCCCAAGGATGATGATTTTCATCCGGTCACTCCCTCAATAACCATTCAGCCACGCGCGGCGGCGATCTTGATCAGTTTGGCGTAGTAGAAGCCATCGTGTCCGCCTTCTTGCGCGAGCAGTTGGCGACCGTGAGGCTGCTTGATACCGGCCGTCGTGGCGAGATCCAGCTCACGGGCGCCGCTTGTGCGAGCGAGGAAGGCTTCGATCACCTCAGTATTTTCGGTGGGCAATGTCGAGCAGGTGGCGTAGAGCAGAATGCCGCCGACTTCGAGGGTCGGCCACATCGCGTCCAACAGTTCACCTTGCAGCGCGGCCAGGGCGGCGATGTCGTCGGGTTGGCGTGTGAGCTTGATGTCCGGGTGGCGGCGGATCACACCGGTCGCGGAGCAAGGCGCGTCCAGCAGAATGCGCTGGAACGGTTTGCCGTCCCACCATGCGGCGGTGTCACGGCCGTCGGCGGCGATCAGTTCGGCGCTCAGGCCCAGGCGTGCGAGGTTTTCCCTTACACGCACGAGGCGCTTGGCTTCTAGGTCAACAGCGACGACACCGGCCAAGCCTTTTTCGACTTCCAGGATGTGACATGTCTTACCGCCTGGTGCACAACAAGCGTCCAGCACGCGCTGGCCCGGTGCCAGATCGAGCAGGTCGGCGGCCAGTTGCGCGGCTTCGTCCTGCACACTGATCCAACCCTCGGCAAAGCCCGGCAGGCTGCGTACATCGGCGGCGGCCTCCAGCACGATGCCGTCGGTGCTGTACACGCACGGCGTCGCGTTGATGCCTGCGGCCGTCAGCAATTGCAGGTATGCGTCACGGCTGTGATGGCGACGGTTGACCCGCAGGATCATCGGCGGGTGCGCATTGTTCGCCGCGCAAATGGCTTCCCACTGCTCGGGCCAGAACGCCTTGAGGGATTTTTGCAGCCAGCGCGGGTGGGCGGTGCGCACTACCGGGTCATGTTCCAGCTCCGCCAGCAGCGCCTCGCTTTCGCGTTGGGCACGGCGCAGCACAGCGTTGAGCAGGGCCTTGGCCCAAGGTTTTTTCAGCTTGTCGGCGCATCCGACGGTTTCACCGATGGCGGCGTGGGCCGGCACGCGGGTGTAGAGCAACTGATAAAGCCCTACCAGCAGCAGCGCCTCGACGTCAGCATCGGCCGCCTTGAAAGGCTTTTGCAGCAGCTTGGCCGCCAGCGCCGACAAACGAGGTTGCCAACGGGCGGTGCCAAAGGCCAGGTCCTGGGTGAAGCCGCGGTCACGGTCTTCGACTTTATCCAACTGCGTGGGCAGTGAACTGTTCAGCGAAGCCTTGCCGTTGAGTACGGCGGCGAGAGCCTTGGCGGCGGCCAGACGTGGGTTCATTGCGCGGCCACCCCAAGTACAGTGCCCAGGGAAAATTTCTCACGACGGCTGTTGAACAAGTCGCTGAAATTCAGTGCCTTGCCGCCGGGTAATTGCAGACGCGTCAGGCACAGCGCCTGTTCACCGCAGGCGACCAACAGGCCTTCCTTGCTGGCGCCGATTATCTCGCCGGGGGCGCCTTTGCCGTCCGCCAAATGGGCAGCCAACACTTTCAAGGCTTCGCCGTTGAGGGTGCTGTGGCAGACCGGCCACGGGTTGAAGGCACGCACCAGCCGTTCCAGCTCCACCGCCGGGCGGCTCCAGTCGATGCGTGCTTCGTCTTTGTTCAATTTGTGGGCGTAGGTGGCCAAGCTATCGTCCTGCACTTCGCCTTCCAGGGTGCCTTCGGCGAGGCCGGCGATGGCTTGGATGACGGCAGTTGGGCCCATTTCGGCCAGGCGGTCGTGCAGGCTGCCGCCAGTGTCTTCGGCGGTGATCGGCGTAACCACTTTGAGCAGCATCGGGCCGGTGTCCAAACCTGCCTCCATGCGCATCACGGTCACACCGCTTTGCGCATCACCGGCTTCCACCGCGCGCTGGATCGGCGCCGCACCGCGCCAGCGTGGCAGCAGCGACGCATGGCTGTTGATGCAACCCAGGCGCGGGATATCCAGCACCACTTGCGGCAGGATCAAGCCGTAAGCCACCACCACCATTAGGTCAGGATTGAGCGCAGCCAGCTCGGCCTGGGCCTCGGCGTTGCGCAGGGTAGGCGGCTGCAGTACAGGAATGTTGTGCTCAAGCGCCAACTGCTTGACCGGGCTCGGCATCAGTTTTTGCCCGCGACCGGCCGGGCGATCCGGCTGGGTATACACCGCAATGACATCGTGAGGGCTGGCAAGCAGCGCCTTGAGGTGTTCGGCGGCGAATTCAGGGGTGCCGGCAAAAACAATGCGCAATGGCTCGGTCATGGGAAGTCTCGGTTAAAAACAGTCACAAAAGAAAAAGGCTTGCCGCAGCAAGCCTTTGGAAGGAGGGCATCAAGCTTGCTGGCGATGCTTTTTTTCCAGCTTCTTCTTGATCCTGTCGCGCTTGAGCGTGGACAGGTAATCGACAAATAGTTTGCCGTTGAGGTGGTCGCATTCGTGCTGGATGCACACTGCCAACAGGCCTTCGGCAATCAGCTCGAACGGCTTACCGTCACGGTCCAAGGCTTTGATCTTCACGCGCAGCGGGCGCTCGACGTTCTCGTAGAACTCCGGCACCGACAGGCAGCCTTCCTGATATTCGCCCATCTCTTCGGTCAGTGGCTCGAACTCAGGGTTGATGTACACCATCGGTTCGCTACGGTCTTCCGACAGGTCCATGACCACGACGCGCTGATGCACGTTGACCTGGGTGGCGGCGAGGCCAATGCCCGGGGCTTCATACATTGTTTCAAACATGTCATCGACCAACTGACGAACCTTGTCGTCCACTACGGCCACCGGTTTGGCGATCGTGCGCAGGCGCGAGTCGGGGAATTCGAGGATGTTCAAAATAGCCATAAGCGTAATTGCTGCACATGTGAGGTAAAGGCAAATCGGCGGTGGGATGGACCCATACGGCCGGTGTGAAAGGTTCGAAAGCCGCGAAGGCTCTGGCATTTCACGCGAACGCACATAATAAAGGAGATTCACCCCATGAGGAAATCGCTACTCGTCTTGCTGCTATGGGCCCCGTTCGCCGCAGCCCTGCTTCCCCAACCTGGCTCGCGTCTGGATCAACCGACGCAACAGGCCATTCAGCGGTTTTTATTGCATAACCGTATTCTTGATACGCCTCAGGATCTGGACAATGCGCCTTACATTGTCGCGACCGACGGCGGGCGCGTGCTGGGGGCCAATGGCGAACGTGTGCACGCCAGAGGCGACCTGGATCCGGCCCAGCCAAGCTATGGGATCTTTCGCCGAGGCAAGGTCTACGCCGACCCCCAAACGCAGGAATTGCTGGGTATCAACGCCGATGACATCGGTACCGCGCGCTTTGTGATGGCTGGCGACCTCACCACCCTCTCTGTGCAACGGGTAACTCAGGAGGTACGCCCTGGCGACCGCCTGCTCCGCGCGCAATTGCCTACGGCGCTGGAGCCCGTAAAGTCAGCGCCTTTCATCGAAGGAAAAATCATCGATATCCCCAGGGGCGTCACCCAGATTGGCGTGCTGGACGCCGTCACCCTGAGTAAAGGCCGGCGCGACGGTCTGATGGAGGGTCAACTGCTGACCGTCATTAAAACCGGCGCCACCGTCCGCGACCCGCTCACCGGTGTTCCCACGAAGCTACCCGATGAGCGCGCCGGCACTCTGCTGGTGTTCCGCACCTACGAAAAACTCAGTTATGGCCTGGTTCTCAGCGCCTCACGCCCGTTGGCAGTCATGGACCGTTTCGAGACTGCTGCGCAAACGCAATAAATAGCCTGCTAAATAAGTTACCAACAGAGTTATCCACAGCTTGTTCCGGTCAAGGATGATCAGATGTTTCCGATAAACAGCAGTGAAATTTCCCCTTCAGAACTGGAGGCCCGACTACGCTTGCACAGGCTGCCAGAAGTAGGCCCGAAGCGTTTTAGGTTGTTGATCGAAGCGTTCGGCAGCGCTTCAAAGGCCATCAGCGCGCCTGCGAGTGCCTGGCGTGCACTGGGCTTGCCACTCATCAGCGCAGACGCTCGTCGCAGTCCCGAAATCCGAGATGGCGCCAGTGAGGCATTGGCGTGGTTGAGTCGTCCGGCCCAGCATTTGCTGATGTGGGACCAGCCTGAGTATCCGGCATTACTAGCCCAGATCGACGATGCGCCACCGCTGTTATTCGTCGCTGGCGACCCTTCAATCCTCGAAAAACCGCAACTGGCGATGGTCGGCAGCCGGCGCGCTTCGCGCCCTGGCATGGACACCGCTGCCGCTTTTTCCCGTAGTTTGGCCAGCGCCGGTTTTGTCATCACCAGTGGCCTCGCACTGGGTATCGACGGAGCGGCGCATCAAGCTGCATTGGATGTGGGTGGACACACCATCGGCGTGCTTGGCACTGGCCTGGAAAATGTTTATCCACAGCGCCACCGAAGGCTCGCAGAGGCGATGATTGCCCAGGGCAGCGCAGTGATTTCCGAGTTCCCACTGGACGCTGGGCCTCAGGCGAGCAACTTTCCGCGGCGCAATCGAATCATCAGTGGCCTGTCGCTGGGCGTGCTGGTGGTGGAAGCCAGTGTGGCCAGTGGCTCGCTGATCACCGCGAAGCTGGCGGCCGAGCAAGGCCGGGAGGTGTATGCCATCCCGGGTTCCATCCATCACCCTGGGGCCAAAGGCTGTCATCAGTTGATCCGCGATGGTGCAATGCTGGTGGAAACCATTGAGCACATCCTCGAAGGCTTGCGGGGCTGGCAGGCTTTGTCGCGCCCGGCGCCTATGCCGGTGATCCATCCGCTGGTGGCGTTGCTGCACGCGGCGCCCCACACCAGCGAAGCCCTGGCGATTGCCAGCGGTCGGCCTTTTTCCCAAGTGTTGGCGACCCTCACGGAGCTGGAGCTTGAAGGCCAGGTGATTTGCGAAAGCGGTCGCTGGCTGGCGCGTGGTCAGCTTTTATAGCTGCCGGTTTTTTGGAACTAGGTTTTGTAAAGAAGATCGGTAAACTGCCCAGAGCTTTAGTCCGGAGAATGAGCAATGGTCAACAGGTGGCGCGTGTTGGAAACCGCACGAGAAATTCGCGCAGGCGCGGTGATTGCCTATCCAACCGAGGCGGTATGGGGCTTGGGCTGCGACCCGTGGAATGAAGAAGCAGTCGACCGTTTGCTCGCCATCAAGAATCGCTCGGTGGACAAGGGCCTGATCCTGGTGGCCGACAACATTCGTCAGTTTGATTTTCTCTTCGAAGATTTCCCCCAAGACTGGATCGACCGTATGGCCAGCACCTGGCCAGGGCCGAACACTTGGCTGGTGCCCCATCAGGACTTGCTGCCGGAATGGGTGACCGGTGTGCACGACACGGTCGCGCTTCGGGTCACTGACCATCCTCTGGTGCGGGATTTGTGTTCGCTGGTCGGGCCGTTGATCTCCACGTCGGCCAACCCTCAAGGCCGCCCGGCTGCGCGCTCGCGGATTCGCGTGGAGCAGTATTTCCGTGGTCAGGTCGACTTGGTACTGGGTGGCGCCCTCGGCGGGCGCAAGAATCCAAGCCTGATTCGTAATTTGGCAACCGGTGAGGTGGTGCGACCGTCGTAATACTGAGGTGTGGCTGATCGCCGGCAAGGCACCTCCTACAGAGGATTGCGTGCTATTGCCGGCGATAGCGCTCTTAAGCCTTACGGCAACAGGATGGTCGACCCGGTGGTGCGCCGCCCCGACAACTCCGTCTGTGCCTTCGCCGCGTCCGCCAGCGAATACCGCTGGTTGATATCAATGCGCACCTTGCCGCTCTGGATCATCGAAAACAGATCATCCGCCATCGCCTGCAAGTTCGCCGCGTTGTTGGCGTAGGTCGCGAGGGTCGGTCGTGTCACGTACAGCGAGCCCTTGGCCGAGAGTATCCCCAAGTTCACCCCATCCACCGCGCCAGAGGCATTGCCAAAGCTCACCACCAACCCACGGGGCGCCGCGCTGTCCAGGGAAGTCAGCCAAGTGTCCTTGCCGACACCGTCGTACACCACCGGGACCTTTTTGCCGTCGGTCAATTCCAGCACGCGCTGTGCGACGTTTTCCTTGCTGTAGTCGATGGTTTCCCAGGCACCGAGGGATTTGGCCAAAGCGGCTTTCTCTGGCGAACTCACGGTACCGATCAACTTCACGCCGAGCGCCTTGGCCCATTGGCAGGCCAGGGAGCCCACGCCACCGGCCGCAGCGTGGAACAGGATGGTCTCGCCGCCCTTCAGTTCATAGGTCTGGCGCAACAGGTACTGCACGGTCAGGCCCTTGAGCATGGCACCGGCGGCTTGTTCGAAGCTGATGTCGTCCGGCAGGTGCACCAGGTTAGCGGCGGGCAGTACGTGCAGTTCGCTGTACGCGCCGAGCGGGCCGCTGCCGTAGGCCACGCGGTCGCCGACCTTGAATTGGGTGACTTCGCTGCCAACCGCGTCAACTACGCCGGCGCCTTCTGCGCCCAGACCGGACGGCAAGGCCGGTGGTGCGTATAGGCCGCTGCGGAAATAGGTGTCGATGAAGTTCAGGCCAATGGCCTCGTTACGCACACGAACCTGCTGCGGGCCCGGCTCCGCCGGCGTGTAGTCCACATATTCAAGTACATCGGGGCCGCCATGGGCGCTGAACTGGATACGTTTGGCCATCTGCACTTCTCCTTGGGTCGAATTCGCGTAGCCCCCTATCGGACTCCTAAGCTTGATCTTCGTCAACTGCGACGGCATAGGGTGCAGTGGTATCCTGTGCGCCCATTTGCCGCCGACGCCCAATGGCCTCGCGTAGCTTTGCCCGATTCAAGGTGATGCCATGACTACCCGCACCGAGGCTGTAAAGGCCTACCTGCTTGACCTGCAAGACCGCATTTGCAGCGCCCTGGAAACCTTTGAGACGGACACTCGCTTTATCGAAGACGCCTGGACCCGGCCTGCCGGCGGTGGCGGTCGCACCCGTGTGATCGAAAACGGTTCGGTGATCGAAAAAGGCGGCGTTAACTTTTCTCACGTATTCGGCAGCGGTTTGCCACCGTCCGCCAGCGCACACCGCCCAGAGCTGGCCGGTCGTGGCTTTGAAGCCCTCGGCGTGTCGCTGGTGATCCACCCGCACAATCCTCATGTGCCGACGTCCCATGCCAACGTGCGTTTTTTCATCGCAGAAAAAGAAGGCGAAGAGCCGGTGTGGTGGTTCGGTGGCGGCTTTGACCTCACCCCGTATTACGGCAACGAAGAAGACTGCATCCACTGGCACCGTGTGGCCGAGCAGGCCTGCGCACCTTTTGGCCCGGACGTGTACTCGCGCTACAAGGCCTGGTGTGACACCTACTTCCATATCAAGCATCGCAACGAACCCCGTGGTATCGGCGGCCTGTTTTTCGATGACTTGAACGAGTGGGACTTCGACACCTGCTTCGCCTTCATCCGCGCCATCGGCGATGCCTATATCGATGCTTATCTGCCGATCGTGCAGCGTCGCAAAGCCATGGCCTATACCGAGCAGCAGCGCCAGTTTCAGGAATTCCGTCGCGGCCGCTATGTTGAATTCAACCTGGTCTACGACCGTGGCACCCTATTCGGTCTGCAATCGGGCGGGCGTACCGAATCGATCCTGATGTCGCTGCCGCCGCAAGTGCGCTGGAGCTATGACTGGAAGGCCGAGGCCGGCAGCGAAGAGGCGCGGCTCACTGATTACTTCCTGCAAGACCGCGACTGGCTTGGCGTTGTCGCGCCTAAGGCGGCGGTCTGATGGATCGTTATGTTGTCTTCGGCAACCCCATCGGTCACAGCAAGTCGCCGCTGATTCACCGCATGTTCGCCGAGCAGACCGGCGAACAATTGGACTACAGCACTTTGCTTGCGCCCTTGGAGGATTTCACCGGTTGTGCCCGTGAGTTTTTCCAGCAAGGCCGTGGCGCTAACGTCACCGTACCGTTCAAGGAAGACGCTTACCGTCTGGCCAATAGCCTCACCGAGCGCGCTCAACGCGCCGGTGCGGTGAACACCCTGAGCAAGTTGGCCGATGGCACGCTGTTGGGTGATAACACCGACGGCGCGGGCCTGGTGCGCGACCTGACGGTAAACGCCGGGTTGAGCCTGCAAGGCAAACGCATCCTGTTGCTGGGTGCCGGTGGCGCGGTACGCGGGGCGTTGGAACCGTTGCTGGCTGAGCGTCCTGCTTCATTGATCATCGCCAATCGCACTGTGGAAAAGGCTGAATTGCTCGCCGAGCTGTTCGACGACTTGGGCCCGGTGTCGGCCAGTGGTTTCGACTGGCTGCGTGAGCCGGTGGACGTAATCATCAATGCCACGTCTGCCAGCCTGTCAGGCGATTTACCGCCGATTGCCGGCAGCTTGATAGAACCGGGCAAGACCTTTTGCTACGACATGATGTATGCCAAGGAGCCGACCGCGTTTTGCCGTTGGGCGGCTGAGCAAGGTGCAGCTGTGGCAATGGATGGCCTGGGCATGCTGGTTGAACAGGCCGCTGAAGCGTTCTTTCTATGGCGCGGTGTGCGCCCGGATTCGGCGCCGGTGTTGGCTGAACTGCGCCGTCAGTTGGCGCAGTAATCAATCTTCAAACTGGATGGGGCAGTTATCGGCCCCTTCCAGTTTCTTCAGCTCTTCAACCACCTGCGGCCGTGCCCCGCGCAATGTCAGGCTACGCCCCAACCCCTTCAATCTCCGCGCCTCCTGGTGCAGCATCTCTACCCCGGAATAGTCGATAAAGTTGATCTGCTGCGCCTCGATCACCACCCGCTTGCCCTGCAAACTTTGCAGGCGCACTTGCAGGTAATGGCTGGCGCCAAAAAAGATCGAGCCGCCGACTCGCAATATATCTTCTTCACCGTCTCGCCATTGTTGAACCCGTGGCTGCGACGTGCGTTTGAGATAGAAAAACAGCGACGCCAGCACCCCCGCATAGATCGCCGTTTGCAGCTCCAGTAATAACGTGGCGACACAGGTCAGGCTCATCACCACAAACTCTGCACGGCTGACGCGAAACAGCGCGCGAATAGCACGATGATCCACCAAGCCCCAGCAAATCAGCAGGATGCTCGCCGCCATGCTCGGAATTGGAATACGCGCGATCAATGCCGCACCAAATAACGCAAACAGCGCCACCCATAACGCGGAAAACACCCCGGCCAACGGCGAGCAGGCGCCTGCCTCGTAGCTGAGGCCTGAGCGGGTAAAGGAACCGGCCGACAGATAGCCGGAGAAAAATCCGCCGACGATATTGGATAAACCCTGCGCGCGAACTTCCTGATTCGCGTCGAGCAACTGTTGCGAACGAGCCGACAGCGAGCGGGCAATCGACAGGCTGGTCACCAGTCCCAGCATGCCCACCGCCACGGCACTGGGCAGCAGGCGCAGGATCATGTCCAGGTCCAACGGTAACGGGCTGAACGGCGGCAGTTTGCCGATAAACGAACTGACCAACGCCACATGCCCGAACATCGCCGGCCACAGCCATGCCGCGAGGCTGCTCAACGTCAGTGCGATCAACAGTGTCGGCCAGCGTGGCACGAGGTATTTGAGCAAAGCACCCACCAGCAACGTCCCGATCCCCAGGACAAGGGACGCGTGGTCCCACTCGCCAGCATGGTGGATCAGCGCCAGCAGGCTATTGATTGCGGTGGCCTGGCTCGGCAAATCCAGCCCCAACAGGTTCGGCAACTGCCCCAGGGCAATCACCACGGCGGCGCCCAAGGTGAAACCCAACACCACCGAATGGGAGACAAAGTTCACCAGTGCGCCAAAGCGCAGCATGCCCAGCAGCCACTGGAATACGCCGGCGAGAAAGGTGAGCAACAGGATCAAGGTGATGTAGTCCTGCGACCCCGGCACGGCCAATGGGCTCACGCTGGCATAGAGCACGATGGAAATCGCCGCCGTGGGGCCACAGATCAGGTGCCAGGATGAACCCCACAGGCACGCGATCAGCACCGGGATGATGGCGGCGTACAGACCGTACTCCGGTGGAAGACCGGCGATCAGCGCGTAGGCAATCGATTGGGGCAGCGCGAGCACGGCGCCGCTGAGGCCGACCAGCGCGTCCCGGCCCACAGTGGCTCGGGTTTGACGCGGGAGCCAGCTGAGGAAGGGGAAGAGTGTATGGCGGTTGGGCCGGGGCATTTATAACTCGGCTGAAAAGGTTTGACTCAGGGTATCAGTACACACTGGTCCTTGTGGGAGGGGGCTTGCTCCCGATATAGGTGGACCCGTCTAAATCTCTCTGACTGGCACTCCGCTATCGGGAGCAAGCCCCCTCCCACATTGGAATAGCGCAAGGCCCTAGAGTTTGGCCTTTACTGCCGGCAACGCGTCCTTGCCATCCACGGTTTTCACCCCATCCAGCCACTTATCCAATACTGCCGGATTGGCCTTGATCCATGCCTTCGCCGCATCGGCGTTGCTGACCTTGTTGTTGGCCACTTCGGCCATGATGCTGTTCTCCATCTCCTGGGTGAAACTCAGGTTGGTCAGCAGTTTTCCTACGTTCGGGCAGGCTTGTGCATAACCTTTGCGGGTCAAGGTATAAACGCTGCCGGTGTCACCAAAATACTTTTCCCCACCTTTGAGGTAGTGCATTTTCAACTGCACGTTCATCGGGTGCGGGGTCCAACCGAGGAAGGTGACGAAGCGCTGTTTCTTCACCGCCCGCGACACTTCCGCGAGCATCGCTTGTTCGCTGGACTCGACCAGCTTCCATTGGCCCAGATCAAAGTCATTCTTCTTGATGATCTCCTGCAACGAGATATTCGCCGGCGCGCCGGAGCCGATGCCGTAGATCTTCTTGTCGAACTTGTCGGCAAATTTGTTCAGGTCGGCGAAGTCATGCACACCCGCGTCCCACACGTAGTCCGGCACGGCGAGGGTGAACTCGGTGCCGTCGAGGTTTTTCGCCAGTTGCACCACATCGCCATTGGCCACGAACTTGTCGTAAAAACCCTGCTGCGCGGGCATCCAGTTGCCGAGGAACACATCCACCTGGCCGTCTTTGAGCCCGCCAAAGGTAATCGGCACCGCCAGGGTGTCGACCTTGGGTTTGTAGCCCATGCTCGTCAGCAGAAAACCGGTGATGGCATTGGTGGCCGCGATATCGCTCCAGCCCGGATCGGCCATTTTTACGGTTTCACAGCTGGTGTCTGCATACACATTGGCGCTGCCCAGCACCAGCATGCCCACTATCACAGATAACTTTTGCATGGCCTTCCCTCTGTATTTATTGGTTTTGGCAGGGTTGTGGATAACGTGCCTTGCGCTCCAGGTCATCGAGGTCGATATGGTTGCGCATGTATTGCTGACTGGCGTCGACCAGTGGCTGGTGATCCCAGCTCTTCAGCTTGCCTTGGGTCAGCGCCTCAAACACCAGGCGTCGACGGCGTTGGCTGGCGAGCACCTGCTGGTGGATCGCCGGGATGTCCCATTTGGCCCGCGCCTCAGCCAGGAAGGCGTCGAACAGTGCCCGGTGCTGCGGCGACTGGCTGAGTTCTTCCTGCTCCCGTGGGTCGTTGTGAACATCGAACAATAGACAAGGGTCGTCTTCGCTGTAGATGAATTTGTAGGCGCCACGGCGAATCATCATCAGCGGGCTGATGGTGCCTTCGGCCATGTATTCGCCGAACACTTCGTCGTGCCCGCCCTGCCCTTGCAAGTGCGGGATCAGCGAGCGGCCATCGAGTGGCAGGTGTGGGTCGAGTTGACCGCCGGCCAGTTCCACCAGGGTCGGCAGCAGGTCGGCGGTGGACACGGCGTTGGACACGCGGCCCGCCGCAAACTGCCCCGGAGCGCAGATCAGCAGCGGCACGCGGGCTGCCATTTCAAACCAGTGCATTTTGTACCAGAGGCCGCGCTCGCCGAGCATGTCGCCGTGGTCGCCGGAGAACACGATAACCGTGTCGTCGGCCAGGCCGGTGTCTTCCAGGGTTTGCAGCAGCTTGCCGACATTGCTGTCGATGTAACTGCAGGCGCCAAAGTAAGCCCGGCGCGCATCGCGGATCTTATCCACAGGCAGCGGCTTGTCCCACAGGTCATAGACCTTGAGCAGGCGCTGGGAATGCGGGTCGAGATCACTTTGCGCGGGCGTTGCAGGCAAAGGAATGTCGTTGTCGTCGTACAGATCCCAGAACGGCTTGGGAATGGTGTACGGGTCGTGGGGATGGGTCATGGATACGGTCAGGCAGAACGGCTGGTCGCCGTCCTCACGAATATGGTCGAACAGGTACTGCTGGGCCTTGAACACCACCTCTTCGTCAAAATCCAGCTGATTGGTGCGCACGCAAGGACCGGCTTGCAGCACCGAGGACATGTTGTGGTACCAGCTGGGGCGCACGTCCGGCTCTTCCCAGTTCACTGCCCAGCCGTAGTCGGCGGGGTAGATGTCGCTGGTCAGGCGCTCCTCATAGCCGTGCAGTTGGTCGGGGCCGCAGAAATGCATCTTGCCCGAGAGCGCAGTGCGGTAACCGAGACGACGCAGGTAGTGAGCGTAGGTCGGTACATCGGCGGGGAAATCAGCCGCGTTGTCGTAGGCGCCGATCTTGCTCGGCAATTGGCCGCTGACCAAGGTAAAGCGCGAGGGTGCGCACAGCGGGCTGTTGCAATAGGCGGCGTCGAACACCACGCCTTGCTCGGCGAGGCGGCTCAGATTCGGCAGCTTGATCGGGGAGGAACCGTAGAACGGCAGCATCGGCGCGGCCATTTGATCGGCCATGATGAAAAGAATGTTCTTGCGCTTCATGGGTTCTCGGCATTCCATAGGCGGTGTTTATGCGATTGAGCATGCGGCCCATGGAAAATGGGGTAAAGCCCATGAAAAGCAATGTCTAGGATAAGCACAGCTTATGTATGAATCCCTTGGTGACCTGTCCCTCGACCTGCTGCGCGCGTTTGAAGCGGCGGCACGTCATCGCAGCTTTACCGCCGCCGCGATGGAGCTGGGCACCACTCAACCAGCGATCAGCCAGCAGATCAAGCGCCTGGAAGAACAGTTGGCGGTCCGCCTGTTTGATCGCATCTACCGCGGCATCGAACTGACGGACGCCGGCGCCTTGCTGTTCGAGCATGTGCAAGGTGGCCTGCAAACCATTAATCAGGGCCTCAGCGCCATCACCCAGCAGGATCAGCACGAAGTCCTGCAAGTGGCCACCGACTTCGCCTTCGCGGCCTACTGGCTGATGCCGCGCCTGCACCGTTTCCATCAGGCCAACCCTCAGGTCGATGTGAGCTTGGTGACCAGCGAGCGTAATCACGCGACCCTGCGCAGCGACATTGACGTGGCCGTGCTGTTTGGCGATGGCCGCTTCAAGCAGGGCGACAGCCTGTGGCTGTTCAATGAGGAAGTGTTCCCGGTGTGCAGCCCGCAGTGGCTCAAGGACCAATCCGCGCCGCTGACGTTACAGAATCTGCACGATGTGCCTTTGCTGCACTTGCGCCAGGAAAACAACAGCCAGTGGTTCGACTGGAGTGGCGTATTCCGCGAGCTGGGTATCACCGCCGCGCCCACGCCCGGCCAGCTGCGATTCGACAACTACACCTTATTGATCCAGGCAGCGATTGCCGGCCAAGGGGTGGCGATCGGCTGGCGCCATTTGGTGGATAACCTGCTGGAACAGAACTGGTTGTGCCGACCGATCGGCAATACGGTGATTTCGCGCTTTGGCTATTACGTGGTGCAGCCCCAGCGCAAGCGGCGTGGACAGTTGGTCGAACGTTTCGTCGACTGGTTGCAGGCAGAACAGGCCAGCAGCGCGCAGTCCCTGACCGGACTGGCCCTGCCGTCGATTGCGGTCTAGGATTTGCCGCACATTGGATCCGGAGTCCGTCATGCAACGTATCAAGGGTTACCACGCCCATATCTACTTTGACGCAAGCACCATTGAGCAGGCGCGCACCCTGTGCGAAGACGCCGCCAAACTCTTCCCACTGCGTATGGGGCGTGTGCACGAAAAACCCGTAGGCCCACACCCGGACTGGAGCTGCCAGTTGGCGTTCGACCCCGAATACATCGGCGTGGTGCTGCCGTGGCTGGTGATCCATCGCAACGGTTTGGTGGTGTTCCTGCACCCTGATACCGGTGATGACTTGAAGGATCACACCGACTACGCGATCTGGATGGGTGCGATGCGCGAGCTGGACCTGTCGGTTTTTTAACCTCTCTTTATCAGATGAAACCCGTTCCTTCCCCCAGTAAAAGGCGAGGAAGTTGTAGGTTTTATCTTGTTTCGTCTCACTATATGGGACTGTTATTTATATATTGAGATATATCCGGCCATAGGTTTATATTCGCCCATCTGCTTTTTTCAGCACCCACTCATTTCAGGTGAAGCGATGCAGGCGCAATTGATCGCGCTCGATTGGGGGACCAGCTCCCTTCGTGCTTATAAACTCGGCCCCGCGGGCGTAGTGCTGGAACAGCGCTCGCTGGCGTCGGGCATCATGCATTTGCCCAGCGAGCCCCGGGACATCGCCGGTGTGCGCTGCAGCGATGGCTTCGAGTTGGCGTTCGATACGGCGTGCGGCGATTGGCTCGACGCCCAACCCGATCTTGCGGTGATTGCCTGCGGCATGGTCGGCAGCGCCCAAGGCTGGAGCGAAGCGGCGTATCGCAGTACGCCGGTCGACGTCGCCAGCCTGGGCAAGGCGTTGCACACGGTACGCAGCCTGCGCGGTGTCGATGTGCATATCGTGCCCGGCGTGATCGAGCAGGTCGGCTTGCCCAACGTGATGCGCGGCGAAGAAACCCAGGTGCTGGGTGTGCTGCAAAGCCTGTCGGTCGCTGGTGAATTGCTGATCGGCCTGCCCGGCAGTCATTCCAAATGGGTCGAGGTGGTGGAAGGTTGCATCACCCACTTCGATACCTTCATGACCGGTGAACTGTTCGCGGTGCTGAGCAAGCACAGCCTCTTGGGGCGTACGCAAAAGGTATCCGAGCAGTTCCAGGCCGAGGCTTTCGACCGCGGCGTTCAAGTGGCGCTGTCAAAAGATGGCCAGCGCGGCGTGCTGTCGACCTTGTTCAGTGCGCGCACCCTGGGCCTGACCGCCGAACTCACCCCTGAGCAGCAGCCCGATTACTTATCCGGCCTGCTGATCGGTCATGAACTGGCCGGCTTGCCAGCCAGTGCACGGCACATCCCCATCATCCTGGTAGGCGCCGGCCCGCTGTGCGTGCGCTACCAACGCGCCCTCGCCCTCTGCGGTTTCGCCCACGTCAGCCTGGCGCAGGAAGCGACCGAGCGCGGCCTGTGGCAACTGGCAGTGGCCGCCGGGCTCACTCAACCTGCAACGGAGGCCTGACATGCTCAAGCAAGCACTCGCACAAAACGGTTTGATCGCGATCCTGCGCGGCCTGCGCCCTGACGAGGCCCAGGCGGTCGGCCAGGTGCTGTACGACGCCGGTTTTCGTGTGATCGAAGTCCCGCTGAATTCGCCGGACCCTTACACCAGCATCCGCACCCTGCGCGACAGCCTGCCCGCCGATTGCCTGATCGGTGCCGGGACGGTGTTGACGCCGGAGCAGGTCGAGCAGGTCAAAGCCGCTGGCGGCCAGGTGATCGTTATGCCCCACAGCGATGCCAAGGTCTTGCGCGCCGCGAAAGCCGCAGGCCTGTACCTGTCGCCGGGTGTGGCTACGCCCACCGAAGCGTTCGCCGCGCTGGACGAAGGCGCCGATGTGTTGAAGCTGTTCCCGGCCGAGCAAATGGGCCCGGCGGTGATCAAGGCGTGGCTTGCAGTATTGCCAGCCGGCACGCTGTTGCTGCCGGTGGGCGGCATCACCCCGGACAACATGCAGGTGTTTACCGATGCCGGCGCCAAAGGGTTCGGGCTGGGTTCCGGGTTGTTCAAACCGGGTATGACAGTTGATCAGGTAGCGAGCCGCGCCCAAGCGTATGTCGCCGCATGGAAAGCCCTGAGCTGATATCAAGTTCCGCGCCCCTGGCGCTGCATCTATAAGAGAGATAACAGATGAAAATCACCAAACTGACGACCTTTATCGTCCCGCCGCGCTGGTGCTTCCTCAAGGTTGAAACCGACCAGGGCGTGACCGGTTGGGGTGAGCCCGTAGTCGAAGGCCGCGCTCACACTGTGGCCGCTGCCGTCGAGGAACTGTCCGACTACCTGATCGGCAAAGACCCACGCAATATCGAAGACATCTGGACCGTGCTCTACCGCGGCGGCTTCTACCGTGGCGGCGCTGTTCACATGAGCGCCCTCGCGGGTATCGACCAGGCGCTGTGGGACATCAAGGGCAAGGCCCTCGGTGTGTCCGTCAGCGACCTGTTGGGTGGCCAGGTGCGCGACAAGATTCGCGTGTACTCGTGGATCGGCGGCGACCGCCCGGCCGACACCGCCCGCGCTGCCAAAGAGGCCGTGGCTCGCGGTTTTACCGCCGTGAAAATGAACGGCACCGAAGAATTGCAGTTCGTCGACAGCTTCGAAAAAGTCGACCTGGCCCTGGCCAACGTGGCTGCCGTGCGTGATGCGGTCGGCCCTAACGTGGGCATCGGCGTCGACTTCCATGGCCGGGTGCACAAGCCCATGGCCAAGGTACTGATGAAAGAGCTGGACCCGTACAAACTGATGTTTATCGAAGAGCCGGTGCTCAGCGAAAACTACGAAGCGCTCAAGGAACTGGCACCGCTGACCAGCACGCCGATTGCCCTGGGCGAGCGCCTGTTCTCGCGTTGGGACTTCAAGCGCGTGCTCAGTGAAGGCTACGTCGACATCATCCAGCCGGATGCCTCCCACGCCGGCGGCATCACCGAAACCCGCAAGATCGCTAACATGGCCGAAGCCTACGACGTGGCCCTGGCCCTGCACTGCCCGCTGGGCCCGATCGCCCTGGCGGCTTGCCTTCAGCTGGACGCGGTTTGCTACAACGCGTTTATCCAGGAGCAAAGCCTGGGCATTCACTACAACGAGAGCAACGACCTGCTCGACTATGTGCGTGATCCGGGCGTGTTCGACTATGACCAGGGTTTCGTGAAGATCCCTAACGGGCCGGGCCTGGGCATTGAGATCAACGAGGAATACGTGATCGAACGCGCGGCCATCGGTCATCGCTGGCGCAACCCGATCTGGCGCCATGCTGATGGCAGCTTTGCCGAGTGGTAATAGCCTCTGACTGAATCAATGCGGTCAAAAAATGTGGGAGGGGGCTTGCCCCCGATAGTGGTGTGTCAGCTAGCACATCCATAGCAGGCAGACTGCAATCGGGGGCAAGCCCCCTCCCACAGGTTGATCCGATTTCTTCAGTCAGCTCAGTTTCAGTCCTCAACAAACATAAGAAGAGGCAACCCCCATGCACCCTGAATCCTTCACCGGGCAGGCTTCTTTAGTCACGCCTACCAGAAAGCGCTTCTTCATCATGGTGCTGTTGTTTATCACCGTGGTGATCAACTACCTCGACCGCAGCAACCTGTCGATTGCCGCCCCGGCGTTGACCAGCGAGCTGGGCATCGACCCGGTACATGTCGGGCTGATTTTCTCGGCGTTCGGCTGGACCTATGCCGCCATGCAGATCCCCGGCGGTTGGCTGGTGGATCGAGTGCCGCCGCGTATCCTCTACACCGTAGCCTTGCTGTTATGGTCCATCGCCACGGTGATGCTCGGCTTCGCTGCCAGCTTCATCGCGCTGTTTGTATTGCGCATGGCCGTTGGCGCGCTCGAAGCCCCGGCCTACCCGATCAACAGCCGCGTGGTCACCACTTGGTTTCCTGAGCGTGAGCGCGCGACGGCGATCGGTTTCTACACCTCCGGGCAATTCGTCGGGTTGGCGTTCCTCACGCCGGTACTGGCTTGGCTTCAACACTATTACGGCTGGCACATGGTGTTTGTCGTGACCGGTGGTGTCGGTATTTTGTGGGCGGGGATCTGGTACGCCGTGTACCGCGAGCCGAAGGACTTCAAAGGCGCCAACGACGCTGAAATCCAACTGATCCGTGATGGCGGCGGCCTCGTGGATATGCAGGAAAAAGCCACCAAGGCACCATTCAGCTGGGTCGACCTGGGCATCGTGCTGAGCAAGCGCAAGCTCTGGGGCATCTACCTGGGCCAGTTTTGCCTGAACTCAACGCTGTGGTTTTTCCTGACGTGGTTCCCAACCTACCTGGTGAAATATCGCGGCATGGACTTCATCAAGTCCGGCCTGCTGGCGTCGCTGCCGTTCCTGGCCGCGTTTGTGGGTGTGCTGTGTTCGGGGATTTTTTCCGACTGGCTGATTCGCCGAGGCGCTTCGGTGGGTTTTGCGCGTAAGTTGCCGATCATTGGCGGGCTGTTGATTTCCACGGCGATCATCGGCGCCAACTACGTGGACTCAACGGCGTGGGTGATTGCGTTCCTGGCGGTGGCGTTCTTTGGTAACGGCCTGGCGTCGATTACCTGGTCGCTGGTATCGACCCTCGCGCCTGCGCGTTTGCTGGGTCTGACCGGCGGCGTATTCAATTTCATCGGCAACCTGTCGGCGATTGCCACGCCCATCGTGATTGGCTTTTTGGCCAGCGGCGATTCGTTTGCGCCGGCGATTACCTATATTGCGGTGCTGGCGTTGCTTGGGGCGCTTTCTTACATATTGCTTGTAGGCAAAGTCGAACGTATTGAGCTGAATGAATAACCTGTGGCGGGGGGGGGGGGGTTTTTTGGACCCCCCCCCCCCCCACGCCCCCCCCCCCCCCCCCCCCCCCCCCCCCTCCCCCCCCCCCCTCTCCCCCCCCCCCCCCCCCCCCCCCCCCCCCCCCCCCCCCCCCCCCCCCCCCCCCCCCCCCCCC